>JAKADJ010000033.1 GCA_021820645.1 Bacillota bacterium | reverse complement strand
GCGAGACTCGGTCATTGGGGTGAAATCCGAATTGGTGATTCAAAAATTGCGGTCGCAAATGCCCGTACGATTTGATACGGCTCAAGGCGCCGGACAATTTGGTGCGCTGGTTGTCGAGGTCGACGATACGTCGGGCCATGCAGTCAACATCCACCGAATTTTTCTCCGCGAGTAGCCCAACACAGGTAAAGGTGGGATTTTACGTATGCAGTGGCATGATCTAAAGATCCCGGTCGTCGACACTCACGCGGATAGTATGCTCGACGTGGTATACAATCGTCGACGCCTCGGTGAACGTAGTGATCACGGACAATTGGATATTCCCAGGGCCTTGGAGGGCGGGCTTACGCTCCAATGTTTTTCGTGTTGGGTGGAACCTGAGTATAAGCCTGAACGTGCCCTCTCTCGCCAGTTAGAGTTCTTTGACCGGTTTTGGCAGGAAGTCGCGGTCAACGGCGAACATCTTGCAGTGGTAACCGATTTAGCCTCCCTTGAGCAGGTTCTTTCTTCCAACAAACTCGGAGGAATCATTTCGGTCGAAGGTGCCGAGGCGTTGGGTACAAGTCCTGGATTGGTGAGATTGTTTCACAGACTTGGAGTGCGCCTCATGAGTCTGACTTGGAATGAACGGAACGCGCTAGCCGATGGGGCAGGGGAAGATCCCGGGGGAGGCGGACTCAGTCGAGCCGGACGTGCTATTATTGCAGAGATGGAGCAAGTCGGCATTATAGTGGACGTTTCGCATTTGTCCGAAGCCAGTTTTTGGGGGGTCATGGAGACCAAGAAACGGCCGCTCATTGCCAGCCATTCCAATTGCAAAACATTGACCCCGCACCGGAGAAATCTTAGCGACGATCAAATCCGTGCGGTTGCCAAAGCTGGAGGCGTTCAGGGAATCACTTTCGTGCGCGAATTCCTTGGTGGAACCGAAGACATCAATCGGGTAATTGACCATATGGCTCATGCCTTAGATGTCGTAGGTGACTCCTTACATCTTGGTCTTGGCTCGGACTTTGACGGCGTGCAAAATCCAGTCGGCGGTCTCGAAGACGTAACCTGTTTACCACGTCTAGCTGACCAGATGAGCCACCGTGGGTTCGATGACGCCACTGTCGCCAACATATTGGGCGGTAATTACGTCCGCTTCTTACGAACATATTGGAAGAACCCGCAAATCTCACATCTTTAGGAGGAACCTTATGCAGATTTCAGTCGAGACTTCAAGAGAGACCAGACCCACGGACGCCTTGGTCGTATTCGTGCCCGCAGGTAGTTCTCTGCCAAAAGCTGTCCAAAGCCTAGACACTCTATTGGATGGCATAATCAGCCGTGCCATCGAGAGTAAAGAGTTTAATCCAAGCATTGGGAAAACCTGGTCGACGATGACGTTGGGCCGTATTCCGTTCCCGCGACTAATCGTAAGCGGATTGGGTACGGACCCGATTACCCCTGGCTCAATCCGCCAAGCAGCTGGACAGGCAGCGCAAGCCGCCAAATCCGTACGCGCTCACAGTGTGACATACGATGCCCCCGCATCCCATTTAGCCGACCAGGAGGTCAGCGCCGCCTTGGTAGAAGGTGCCCTATTAGGCAACTGGACCTTTTTAGGCTACCATCAGGAGGATCCGGAACCATCATCCCTCACACAGATAACCATTACCGGTTTAACTAGTCCTCAGGACGCTGCGGCCGGAGTCGAGATCGGTAGAGTGCTGGCCGAAGCACAAAACCTTACGCGAGATCTCGGATGGCGTCCATCGAGCGCCCTGTATCCGGAAAAGTTAGCAGATGAGGCGATATCCCTTGGGAAACAGTTTGGATTTGACGTGGAAGTTTTTGACGAAGTGAAGCTTCGTGAGCTTGGGATGGGCGGCTTGCTCGGGGTTGGCCAAGGCAGTGTCTTCCCGCCACGCCTCGTAGTAATGCGATACAACGGGGGCACTTCGCGCACATTGGCTTTAGTCGGTAAGGGCATAACCTTTGACTCCGGCGGCATCAGTCTCAAGCCCGGTGCCGGCATGGAGGAAATGAAGTACGACATGTTGGGCGCCGGCGCCGTACTCGGTGCGATGTGCGCAATCGCGCAATTGAAGCCCTCTATAAATGTCCTGGGAATCATGGCGATTGCCCAAAACATGCCATCAGGTTCTGCCTATAAGCCCGGTGATGTGGTCCGTGCATTCAATGGCAAGACCATTGAAATCACCAACACCGATGCAGAAGGCCGAGTCGTCTTGTCGGATGGGGTAAGCTATGCGGTGCATTTGGGGGCCGATTGGATCGTTGAAGCCTCAACCTTAACGGGGGCCGCAGTGGTGGTTCTGGGACATCAAGCCTCGTGCCTCGTGGCGACCAATGATGACTTGGCCAACCACGTGCTCAATGCCTCAGAACAAGCGTCCGAAAGAGTTTGGAGACTTCCTGTCTACCCTGAATACCGCGATCTATACAAGTCTGATGTCGCCGACATGAAGAACTCCCCGGGACGGGACGCTGGGACTATAACGGCCGGCATGATCATTAGCGAATTCGCGGGTACCGTGCCATTTGCGCATCTAGATATTGCAGGCACTGCATGGACCAAACCCGGTCCACTAAACGCGAAATTTGGGGCCACTGGGGTCATGGTCCGTACATTTGTCACATTGGCCCAAAACCTCTCCTAAACCCCTCTGTGTTTCATAGGGAGCCGCTGTCAGGTAATGGCAGCGGCTCCTTTGTGGTGATTTACCAATAGGGGTATTGACCTTGTGGTAGCCCACATACAATATCGTGACAACCTCCGGGTTTTCTGGGTTCCTGGATGATCTCTCCCGGCGAGTCGGCACTGGCGCCTCCACCCTGGCTAGGAATAAATTCCCAACGACTAGATATACTACTGGGGTAGTGTAAACCCGAGGAGGGGGTCTTGGATGAAAGCCTATTCACCCGAATCAGAAATCGTCGGTCTCAAACGTGAAGTAGAGGATCTTAGAAGTAAGATCCTCAGTCTTAGAGCCAGTCGTAGAATTTTGATGGACTTACTCGCCCTACACACCCGGGACACCGCGCAACAGATCAAAGACCTGGAGCGGGAAAACCGAAAACTAAAGAAGCTGCGGCACTATGCCGCACCGCTTTCCGTGGTGCCTGGACAACCGGGCGAAGATACTTCGAGGAGCCACACTTGAGACAGGGGGAGCCTGTCGTTGGTTTGGATGGAAAAATTTTACTAAGTCAGCGAGGTGCCCATGGATCTGTGGGTTTTGTCGGCCGCCGTCGCGATCGGACTGCAGAGCGGAATCGCCAGCCTTAGCGAAAAAATGAGTCTCGCACGGCGCGGTGGCTATTGGCTCACTGCGAGCATTGCTGTGGTCGTAGTGGCGACCCATCTCGATCATACCCGGCTGGCCCTGTGGTTCCTCTCGTCTGGCGCCATCCTGGTGGGGTTAGCTGGATGGCGCACCTATTTTCGACGAGGCGCTTTTGGCTTATGGGGGGGGACTCTCGAAGCGGGCCTGGCAATCGTTGCATTATGGGTCGTGAGTGCCGATGCCCTAGCGGTGGTTACCGGATTGGTGGTTGGTGGACTACTCGCCATCGCCATGTTCCCGATGTGGTTAAACCACCGGCGGTGGGTCCATGAATGGGAAACCCTGACCTTGGGCGCCGTGGGACTGCAAGATATTGCCCACACGGCCCTCGGGCATTTGCCCACCGCCCACTTTGATTGGTTATGGATGGTGCCGTGGCTGGTATGGGCGGATATTACCGCGACTTCCGACGGCGCCAAACCATGACCACCCAGACTATCAATGCCACCACCACAACAGCCAGGAAATAGTGGCTTAAACTCGTAACGTTATGCCATTGCGCCCCTAACAGATAGCCGACATAGACAAAGAGTACTGTCCACGGTAGGGCACCGAGAAAAGAAAATACAAAGAACCGCCAAAATGGCATTTCTGCCACTCCCGCCGGGAGCGAAATAAAGGTACGGATGCCCGGTAAGAGCCGACCAAAAAACACAGCCCCATCGCCGTGACGCTGAAACCAATGTTCAGCCCGGTCAAGCTCGTGGGCTCGAATAAAGACATAGCGACCCCATCGCTCAACTAAGACCCGACCTCCCCACCGGGCAATCCAATAAGACACCACAGCGCCCAACATTCCTCCCACTAAGGCGGCACCCATAGCGCTTGCCATTGTGGCATGATGACGGTAGACCAAGAATCCGGCGTATGGCAGGATAATTTCCGATGGTACCGGGATATAGGCGCTCTCAAGAAACATCCCAATCATGATCCCAAACACTCCGAGGCCCAGTATGGCGTCGGTAATGCCTATCAAGAAGTGCATGAGCCAGCTCCCGCCGATGACGTTTCGTTCTTAACGGAGTATACGGTGTCCAACCATGGTATTGTCAAGGGCAAGAGACTTACTTGTTGCTGAAGATCGGCTAAAGACAACGCCCATCGGGAATTTCTAATTTGCCGTATGACAACAATTTGTGATTATGCCGCCATAATCCCGGGTGACCATTTCACTCTAAGACGATAACCAGGATCATCAACGGGCTAGATTGAATTATGAGGTCACCAACCAGGCAACTGGTTGACCTGCTGTGTTGTGCACCAGGCATGGGCCTCTATTTTCAGGTGAAAGTCATGAACGGTCCGACACAACCAGAAGGGACGCACCGCCGAGACCTACCTATCGTGAGAAAATCCCCAAACCAGGAGTCGAGCCGCGTCGGGCCACACGTCCGCTAGATTATCATGTAACAACACCACAATCAGGTCCTGATGTCCTCGGTCGGCCGTCGCTACCAAGGTGGCTCCGCCTTGCCGGGTATATCCCATTTTGATTCCAGTAGTGCCAGGAAACCCCCCAATGAGTTGATTTTGATTGACATAGAAATGGGGTACGTGCCGGATCCACAAGGACTCACTGGTCGCACGCACCATCGCCCTGAACACTGGATTTTTTATAACATGCCGAGCAAGCCGTGCCATGGCCTCAGCAGTTGTCCATTGATTGTTTGCGGGTAGACCCGTAGCATTACCAAAGTGGATAGTGCCGAGATGCCATTGGCCAGCCGTATCATTCATCTTTCGCACAAAGGCCCGATCAGTGCCGGCCACCGTCGTGGCCACCACCTCTGCAGCATCATTGCCAGAGGCCATCATCATTGCGGGAACTAGGCGATCCAAGGGAAGTTTAAGGCCGATCGGAAGACCCAGACTCGCTCCACCTAAATGCGCCGCCTGCGGCGTAACCCGGCCTAGTTTGTGCCATGCGTACCGGATTGCCAACCATGCGGTCATAATTTTCACCAAAGAACCCGGCGGCCAGCGCTCATGAATGCGTTTCGTGTATAGAATTTGTCCGGTCTCGACATTCATGACGATAGCGGACGCGGCCGTGACCCTCGGGCAGTCAGTTCGCGGAGAATATCCCATTCCAAGCCCTACAATGCCCATCAGGGCCCATGCACTAAGCGCCTTCACCACCTATTTTCCTCCATAGCCCGGCCATTCGGATCGTGATTAACATTTGTTATAATACGGTGATAGATCATCTTGCATCTGAAAGAGGTTTGGATGAGGCCCATCGGTGTAATTAAAATCGGCACCAGTCATACCGCGATGTTGGCGGCCTTGGAATTAAGCGCTCCCCTAATACGCCGGGGACGCTTAATCGACCTTCGCGATCCGTCAACCTGGAATACCTTAACCCAAACTATGACCGAGTATACGAGGCTCATGGAAGACCTCGGAGTGCATTTTGGAGTAGTGAGTGGGGGAGAAGCCCTTCGCGAAAATGGACTTTTACGTCAACATATCCAAGACCTAAGACTTCCATTCTGGCCCGTATCCCCCATTCTTGAAGGCCGTCTCACCTGGCTTGCGGTGAGAAGCGAAATACCCGACATTTCGACCATTATCGATGTGGGAGGAGGCAGCACCGAGGTGGTAACCGAACAGGCGGTATACTCCCTCGCGGTAGGAGCGACCCGTGTACCACAAGAGATGCAGTGGCCACCCCTTGGCGGGCGAGGTGGCACCACGGCCCTCGTCGGGGGTACGGCATCTGCCCTCGAAATGCTCGCTGGGGAACCAGTCATTTCTCGAGAGCGTCTCATCTCTTTGTTGAATTCAATCCTTTTGGGCGATGGTGAACCGATCGTGTTAAAGAACCTCAACGCCGCTCGCCAACGACTGGTGGTAGGCGGGTCACGTGTTATACGCGCTCTGTTAGAAGTTCTTGATTCACCACGATTCGTGATGGCCCACCGTGGATTTTTGGAGGGCCTGTGGCTCGCCGCCAGTCTTGGGAAAGCGAGGCGCTTATGACCAAAACCACCCCCATGTTAGACCAATATCGGCGCTTGAAGGCTGAGCATCCGACCTCATTTTTATTCTTTCGTTTAGGGGATTTCTACGAGCTCTTTGAAGAGGATGCCGTCGTAGGAGCTCCTCTTTTGGACGTCCAATTAACGTCTAGGGATGGCGTGATTCCGATGTGTGGAGTCCCCCATCACGCGCTCGACCTCTATCTAAAAAAATTGGTCAGCCAAGGCAAGAGCGTAGCCATCGCTGAACAAGTCGAGGATCCTGCTTCGGCAAAGGGCCTCGTCGACCGAAAAATAGTCCGCTTAGTTTCCCCGGGCACCTATATTTCAGACGAGCCCGATCAAGAACCCTCGATAGCAGCGGTCTACCGAGACCGACACGGGTGGGGATTGGCCGTAGGCGAGCTCGGCACGGGTAGGGTCTACGTCACCGAGAGCGACGATCCCAACCCTGAACTTTTGATTGCTGAATGGGACCGTTGGAAGCCAACCGAGTTTCTGACCAACTGGGATGTCCCGTTGGCAGGAATTCGCATTGGCGAGACCTCATGGTTTCGTGGTCTAGGCCCCCACATTGAGGAGACTTTGGCTGCTAAACTTGGCACACCCACGCTCACTGGATGGGGCTTAAAAAACAAGCGCCACGCTCAATATGCTTGGTTCGTCCTATGGAGATACTTGGAAACTACGCAGCATCGGCCGGTAGACCATTTAGACCAGATAGAGGTCTATGACCTGCATGAGGGCCTAGAGTTACCACCGCGCCTCCTAAGCCAACTCGACATTATACGCAATGGTGGCCCGTCCCTATACAGCGTGCTGAATCAAACAGTCACTCCGATGGGAGGAGCCTTGTTACGAATCTGGCTACAGCGTCCCCTCAATCAGATCGACACCATCCAGCATCGTCATCAGGTCGTCCGTTGGGCCTACGAGCACAGCGTAACCCGCACTGAACTGCAAGAGACCATGGCGCAGATTGGGGACCTTGGAAAACGTATGGCTCGAATAACCCTGGGTTACGCCACTCCACGTGACCTAGGCATCCTTCGGCAATCGTTGGACCGCACACCTCGGTTAGATGCCCTGTGTCGATCCACGGAGCTAGCCGAACTTTGGCCAGTCAGTATTTTCCACGACCCGAGCTGGGATACGCTGCGAGACGTCCTCGGTGCGCTCCAGGACACCTTGCCCACCCGCTTTGAAGACGGCGATTTAATCCGGGACGAGTCCGACACTAAGATTGCCGAATACCGACGTCTAGTTCAGCATCAGCGCGAAACCTTGGTCGACCTCGAACGCCAGGAGCGTGATCGGACGGGACTACGGACACTCAAAGTCGGCTATCACCGCTCATTTGGATACTATTGGGAAGTCAGCCACAATCAGTCCCAAAAGGTTCCCTCCGACTGGATTAGACGGCAAACCATGACCCATGTGATGCGATATACCTCCGACAGCCTGCGCCAGCTAGAGCAGGCCATCAGCGAGGCCGAAGACCTCCTGCGCCAGAGAGAACAAGAGTGGGTAAAACGAATCATCACCACGGTATTAGAATGCCGGACGCAAGTATTGGAACTGACTCACCGAGTAGCAGAACTCGACGTGCTGCTTGCGTTGGCCGCGGCGGCGGCAGATCATGGCTATCAAAGCCCGGTTTGGCAAACAGACCCCGAGGATAGGTGCCTACATGCCGTCGCTATGCGACATCCTGTGTTGGAAACGCTTACCGACTATGTTCCGCAAGACATTTCACTCAACGCGTCACAACGTGGTGTCATCATTACTGGACCCAACATGGGAGGAAAATCGACCTTCATGAGAGCCCTCGCACTCAATGTCTTATTGTCGCATATAGGGAGCATGGTGGCCGCGACGCACTTCCAGTTACCGCCGTTTGACGGCCTATACGCACGCATGGGTGCGGATGATGACATAATGCGAGGCCAGAGCACGTTCATGGTGGAAATGGAAGAAATGGCGTGGATTCTTCGCCACGCCTCGACGAATAGTTTGGTCTTGCTTGACGAACTGGGACGCGGAACATCCACCTTTGATGGTATGGCCATCGCCCGAGCCGTTTTAGAACGTCTGGGCTCGGCCGATGCACCCTGGGTCTTATTTGCCACCCATTATCACGAATTAACGGATATGACGGTCCGCAATCAAAGACTCAGCAATCTCACCGTCGAAGTAGTATCGAGCCGCAATCACCAATTGGTGTTTACACATCGGATCGTGCCTGGTGTCGCCTCACAGTCCTATGGTGTTGACGTGGCCCAAATGGCCGGTATTCCCCAATCCATTATTGCTCGCGCGCGGCATTACCTGACTCAATGGGAAACGGCTGTCCCGACCCGTACTGAACCCATCGAACAAGTAACTCTGTTTGCCCCGGATCCGGTCGGTGATGAACTGCGACACACCTTGGAACACCTTGATGTAGATGCCTTGAGCCCTCGGGATGCCTGGCAATGGGTTGCCGAGTGGCACCATCGGCTAACCGATGGTGATGCCCAATGAGCCGCATCCATCGGCTAGACTCCATTGTCCGAGACCAGATTGCGGCCGGTGAAGTGGTCGAACGTCCCGCATCAGTGGTCAAAGAGCTTGTGGAGAATTCACTCGATGCCGGTGCACACCGCATCCACATCCGCCTAATCGAGGGCGGTCATAGCTTAATCGAAGTCAGTGATGATGGCTCTGGCATAGATCCCGATGATTTACCCCTGGCCATGGCACGCCATGCAACCTCAAAGATATCGGAGTTATCCGACCTAGATTCCAGTCCTTGGCTTGGGTTCCGAGGCGAAGCACTGGCTGCTATCGCTGCCGTCAGCCAAGTCCGACTCTCATCCCGAACAGCTTTAGACACAGTGGGCCATGAACTCAACGTAGAAGGGGGGGTATCCGGGACAACCAAGCTGGTGGCCATGGCCCCCGGCACCACGGTCCGAGTCACCAATCTTTTTTATAACACACCGGCTCGACTCAAATCCCAAAAAAGCCCGGGTGCTGAAACCGGGTGGATCCAGCATCTTACTGAACATCTAGCTGTAAGCCGCTTTGACGTGGGGTTTTTAGTGGAACAGATGGATAAAGTGCTCCTCAAAACCGCCGCACAGTCGGATCCTCTTCACACCCTATACCAATTATACGGGCGCGAGGTAGCGGATAGCCTTTTACCTGTCGATCAGACCGGTATCACCGGGATTCGCATTAGCGGATGGATTGCTCCTGCCCATCTTCACCGCGGCACACGCCATGCTCAGAGCCTTTACGTCAATCACCGGTGGGTGACGAATTGGGTGTTACGCCAGGCTGTTGAAGAGGCTTTTCGACCCCAAGTTCCGGACCGCCGTTTCCCTCTTTTTTGGCTATGGTTGGATCTGCCACCCGTAAGTGTCGATCCCAATGTCCATCCCACGAAAGCCGAAGTCCGCATTGACCGAGAACGACAAGTCGCGGCATTACTGTATCGAGCGGTACAAGACGTCCTTACGACTAAATCACCAGCCTCAGGTTTGTCGATTGAACCCGACCGAGCACGGGATGAGACCGCCGCGTACTCCCAAGCCAATTGGTCTTTGGAGCCTCGCACCCAGGGCACGAACAGCGCCGACTCTGATTCCCGAATCCTGCACCAGGAATTCTTAGATCTGACCCCTCTAGCTCAATGGCAGTCTAAATACATCATTGCCCAAGGACCCTTCGGTCTTTATTTAATTGACCAACATGCAGCCCACGAAAGACTCTATTACGAGCGATTTAAACGTGAAAAAGGCTCAACCACGATAGCCCAACCGCTGTTAGTGCCGCATGTGATGGCTCTCAATACAACCGAATGGCAAACCTTTGTCCAATATCGCCACGTCTTCCAGGAGGCAGGATTTGACGTGACAGACGCCGGAGGCGCTACCATAATGGTTCACGCTGTCCCGCAAGGCTTTAAGGACTTACCGAATGATCCTGAGATGGTGCGCACGGTGCTCGAATCCATTATCCAGGGTCATGCCCAATACGGACACCCGGTAACCTGGATTGAAGAACCGCTGTTTGCCATGGCTGCTTGTAAGGCCGCGATCAAAGCCTATCGCCCGATGTCCCATTTAGAAATGCGCACCTTGTTGCAAGATATGGCATCCCTTGACGACCCCCGCGGCTGCCCCCATGGACGCCCCACCCTGATACGACTATCCCTAGAGGAGGTGGATCGACGCTTTGGCAGAAAAGGATAAGTTCTCCGCTCCAATCCCGGTGATGGTTTTGGCAGGGCCTACCGCCGTCGGTAAAACTGCTCTGAGTTTGAGACTGGCTCATCGTATCGGAGCCGAGATTGTTTCGGCTGACTCAGTCCAGGTCTATAAACGCCTGAACATTGGATCGGCAAAAATTAGAGAAGACCAACAAGAAGGCATTCCCCACCATCTCATCGATATCATTGAGCCTACCCAAACCTTTTCGGTAAATGACTACACCGCAAGAGCCACTGAGGCGATCCATGACATTTGGCAAAGAGGACATCTTCCTCTCATTGTCGGGGGGACCGGGCTTTGGATTCGTTCGGTCATCGAAGGCTATAAGTTTCCGCCGAAGCCTGCCAACCCGCTGGTGACCCGAGCTCTGTTGGAGCAACAAGCCGCGCGTTACGGGTGGTCGTCGATACGGCGTCAACTTTTCCTCGTAGACCCGGACAGTTGGCATCATATCGATCCCAATGATCACCGACGTTTAATCCGCGCCCTCGAGGTCTATCTCACCACCAATCGGCGACTGGTGAGAAGTCATCATGCGACATCGCCTTATCGGACCGCTTACTGGGTCCTCACCCGACCCCCGGTCGACCTGGCAACCCGGGTTCAGGAACGGGTCGCCTCCATGTTGGACCAAGGATTTGAACGAGAAGTCCTTGACCTCTTGCAATCCGGCGTCTCACCACGCAGCCAAAGTTTAGCGGCCATCGGCTACCGCGACATCGTCGACTGGTACTTTGGCAAAAGTACCCGGGCCGAACGCAACCTATTAATCGTAAAACACACAAGAGCCTATGCCAAGCGCCAACTCACCTGGTGGCGGTCTGAGCGATCGGCTCACTGGCTCGATCTATCAGCGTGGACACCCGAGGACGCCTTGACTGTGCTCGAAGAGAGCGCCCGCAATCTATTGCTTTCCCCAGATCACGAGGCATAACTCGCCTAACTAACGACAAAACACTTGCGAGCCAATGGTAGCCGTGACCACGAGGGTGTTCATCCATGGCGAATGGGGGAGGTTGGGGTTGTAATAGAAAAGGGCCCCCGCGGTCGGGTCCCATCCTTGCAGCGCATCTTGGGCGGCTACAATGGCGGAGGCACTAGGCGGCTGCCAAAAAGTCCCGTTGGTGACGGATTCAAACTGACCCGGTTGCTCAATAACCGCAGCGAGGGTTTTAGGAAATGCTGGATCCTTTAAGCGATTTACAACCACCGCCCCGACCGCTACTTGTCCCAACAGAGGCTGCGTTCCCGCCTCGGCCTGAACTAGATGCGCCAACAAATTCACGTCTTCTTGACTATAATCGACTTTGGGTGTGGCGATATTTGCCGAACTGGGTACAGGTACATTAGTGGAATCTGACACCGCAAGAGGGCTCGACTGAGTTCCCGAAGAGCTTGAATGCGATACAGAACCCGTCACAGTCCCCACGTCGGCGACTTCTTTGCTTTCCTCGTTTAGAGGGACGATGAGTTGGCTCCCCGCATAGATGACGGTCGAGGTCAGATTATTCAAAGATTCCAATGCCGCGACCGTGGTATGAAGCTGGTTCGCAATAGACCACAAACTGTCTCCCGTCTGAACCACAAAATGGGTGACGGGCGCAGTCAAATTAGTTTGGAGAACCGAAGCAAAATCGTGCCGCAGTTTAACCATGGGTCGCATTGCGCTCGAAAGGTTTGTCGCTGTAGTCCGAGAGGTTTTTACCGAATCGGCTATGGTGCTAGGGAATCTCGGAGGCACGGTATAGTAACCAAACAGTACGGCAAGGAGACTTAATACGGCCAGTCGTTTCCAATTGCTCAGTATCAGACGTGATATTCGATTAGACAACCTCATCCCTCCACTAAAAATCTCATTTCAGATGTCTATGATCCTTTGTCCCTAAACTTTCCTAATTTGTAACAAATTGGCATCTTAGAGTCAATGCCTTCACCAATACCGTCGAGGTACAGTGAAAACTTTAGTCCGTTTAGCAGGGATATTGGCCATAAAACACGAAGTGTCCTAGCACTCTAACCGTTAGCCGCTATGACCGGTGATCGGTAAACATTTCGGTTGGTTGATATGAGTGTCCGGCTTTAGCCGAAATAACCTGGGGAGATGATGGATTGGTCTATCGCGATTTCCCTCGCACCGTCGAGGACCCGATTCTGGAAGATAAGTTTGGATATTCCCTAGTTGACCCCTACCGATGGTTGGAAGACGGGACAGCTTCAGAAGTCCAAGCCTGGGCTCGATCACAACACACCTACACGACGGAGCGACTCCGTTCGGATTCGCGGTGGCAGCTCATTCACGATCAGCTTCGTCACCTCCGAGAGGTGGGCGAAATTTCAGTGCCGGAGGTCGCGCGCAACACTCAAGCATATTTAAAGCGCGCTTCGGACCAAAACCAGGCCGTCCTATACGTGGAAGAAGACAACGAAGTCACTGTTATTCACGATCCGAATCACGCAACTGAACCCACAGCAGTGGACTGGTTTCATCTTTCGCCGGATGCCCGATATCTCGCCTATGGTGTTTCCCAACATGGTGATGAGTGGTCCACCCTCTACATTTATGATCGCCTCCAGCGACAACACCGGGGAGAAGCCATACCACGGTGTCGGGGTGCTTCGGTGGCCTTTGATCCGGACGGTCATGGCTTTTATTACACGCGTTATCCGTTGCTAGGACAGGTGGCAGACGGTGAACAACACTACTACAAAAAGGTCTACTGGCATCTATGGGAAACAGCATATGAAGATGATCCGGTCATCTTCGATGACCCCGATCCGCGCGCCATTCCAGACGTATCGTTGTCGCAAAGCGGGCGGTATCTTCTGGTCCAAATGACCCATGGCTGGAGCCGCAACCACGTGTATGTGCAAGATCGGCACCAATCTCAACCTACATGGACCGAGGTCGGCCCGGAGTCACCGGGAATTGCCCATCCCTATTGGGTGGAGGACCGCCTTTTCTTCCATACCAATCGCCAGAATCAGCATTGGGAAGTGCTTGCCATGGACATGGACTCGTGGGGAGTCCTGCATCCGGTGCTGAGCCCCCATAGTTCCGATACCCTATACGATGTCGGGTTTTTCCAGGAACGAATTGTTGCCCATTATCTTACTGCAGCGACGTCACGACTAGATACCTTTACCTTATCTGGCGAACCCCAGGGTTCCATCCTGCTACCCCCCAATAGCCAGGTAACAGGCATGTCAGGGACCTGGAAGGGAGCCCTCACGGTGTTGGGTGTGATGGGCTTTGATCGGCCGATGGCGACATATACCTG
>JAKADJ010000478.1 GCA_021820645.1 Bacillota bacterium | reverse complement strand
TCAATCGGGCGATCCCTAAGATCATCCACTGCCCGAGGTGTCCCGCGGCGTAGCTGTGGATCATGCCGAGATCTAGCGAGATCCCGATATAAGCGATAAAAATGGCCCATCCTCGGCGATGCGCGGTCAAGGGAGGCTGGTTTAATAGGCGAAGACCGCCCACGACCATCACCACGGCCGGTACCGCCCAGGCAACCAAACCAAAACACCAATGGAGACCAGCACCCAAGTCTTTTCCGATGAGGCCGCTATGAGTAAAAATTAGGGCCAAATACCCCAGCACTCCAAGAGCAATTAAAGTCACCCAGCCCATTTCGCGGCGCATATCTTGGGTAATTTGTTTCCGTACTGCCTGCATCCATTATCCTCCGAGCCACCAGGTCAATAAAGCCATTCCAAAGGTGTATAGTCCGAATCGACGCCAAACATGGGGCCGTTTGAGCGCACTCCTTACCCATTTTATCGCAAATAATCCAGAGATGGCAGCCACTATTGTGGCTGACACGGAGAAAGGTGTGCTGAATGGATGTTGCAGCGGATGACGCCACCAGGTAAGCATAAACGCGCCGGCTAAAACCGGAATCGCGAGGTAAAACGAAAATTGTGCGGACGCCTCGGGGCTCAATCGAAAGACCCGGGCCATGAAGATGGTCGATCCCGATCGGGATAGACCGGGCCAGAGGGCTAAGGATTGCATGACACCAATGGCGAGAGCTTCCCAGTAACGGAGAGATTCGATGGGTCGACACCCATCCTTTAGGGGCCTCGGGGTCATCCATAAGAGCACACTGGTCACTAGCCATCCACCAATGACAGCCGTTGGAATAAAGTAAGAAACGACCCGGTCCTCAAACCAGTAACCCAGCGCGGCCGCTGGGATGGTTGCTAATAACACCCGCGAGAATAGACGCCAGGCCGGTTCCCGGCCCTGGAGCAAGCCTTGGGCCCAAAACCCGAGTTCCCGGCGATATCCGATAATAATCGCCATGAGAGTGCCTAGATGCAGGGCCACCTCAAGACTGGCACCCGGGGCTGGCAAGGAAAACCAGTTTTTGAACACGACGAGGTGTCCAGAAGAACTGATGGGGAGAAATTCCGTGAAGCCCTGGGTGAGACCGAGAAACCAAACGCGCCACATGAGCCCGTCCCCCTTTGTAAAGAGGTATGGTTTGTGCGGTCAAGTATGTCCCTAAAATTTTGCACCACGCCCGATGGGTACCCCAACCCCCGAAGACACACTCACCCGGGTTATGGCCCGGGGTCATCACGATAGAAGTTTAGCGGAAGATTTGATCGATGGTGACCGCAATGGTTGCAAATAGCAGGCTAGTGAACGTGCCAGTGAGGCAATAGGAGCGTCTTCTCCATATTGCCCATCGCTTAGCCGATCGACCCGAAGTGTCCGATCCTGGGGGTCGACGATCCAAGATTAGCCCACGGCAAACCGGGCGTTTGACGGGTTTGTATTCGATAGAACAACACGTGTAATAAGCGGAAGATGCCATGGAACAAGCCCTTGCATTAATCCGGTAGCCCGAATTAGGGGGTTGGACGACCTAACGCGCGAGGTCGTCCGAGGTCATATCTCCGGGCACAGTGTCGTTAGATGAGTAGATACCGATCCTATTGCCATTTTGCTGGCATCGCTCGAAACCTCGTTCATCGGCCGTCGTGCTTGGTGGCGGGACTTCAGTCAGTTATCGGCCTGTCACCGCACCAATCCCGGCTTCTTGGGGCCATAGGATTGCCCCCCGGAGGTCGGATACCGGTGGACTTTGCTACATGCTAAGTACCGTGCGCGGGCTAAACCGGGCGTCTAAAAAATCGGCGGGGTCCGTCGACAGCAGTCGTTCTAGCCGCATAATGCCTTCGGAGTCCCGTCGACCCACGCACAGACGCCCTTGGAACTGCATCTCCACAAACGGATGCTCGTCGAACTCCTGGGGGAACACCGATTCCAGGGGGTAGATCGTATACAGCATAGTTATCCTCCTTAGATCCCTTAGTTTTCTAACTTCTTGGTCCGATGTGCCCGCTTGGCGTTTCTTTTTTGATGCATCAAATCTTGCATCTTGGCCAACGCGTTTTCGATACCACCCACCTCGTGGATGAGTCCCACGTCGACCGCATCGTGACCGACTAGCACGGTTCCAATGTCGCGGGCTAACTCGCCGGTTCGAAACATCAATTCTCGGTACTTTTCGGTGGTGATGTTGGAGTGGCCGGTGACAAAATTGACCACCCGGTCTTGCATTTTATCCAAGTACTCGTACGTTTGCGGCACACCAATCACGAGCCCGTTCATGCGAATCGGATGCACCGTCATGGTCGCCGTGGGGGCAATAAAACTGTAGTCTGCCGCCACCGCAACTGGTCCTCCGATGGAATGTCCCCCACCGAGTACTAAAGACACCGTGGGTTTGGACAGGCTCGCAATCATTTCGGCCAGGGCGAGCCCCGCTTCGACATCTCCGCCGACGGTATTAAGCACCAACAGGAGTCCCTTAATGTCCCGGTTTTCTTCAATGGCCACCAATTGGGGAATCACATGCTCGTACTTG
>JAKADJ010000477.1 GCA_021820645.1 Bacillota bacterium | reverse complement strand
TAAGGGGGCTACCAGAGTAGGGACTAAGTAGGTTCCGCTCTGCAACATCAGGTCGATAGCCTCATCATCGAGGTAGATGCCATGCTCAATCGAGTGAAATCCTGCACGAACCGCGTTCTTAATCCCCTCGGCCGCCTGAGCGTGGGCCATGGCCTTGATGCCACCATGCATCCCGGCTTCGTGGACGATCGTCTTCAGTTCTTCCAAGGTAAAGTGGGCATCCTCGGGATTATCGGTCGGGCTGATCACGCCACCGGAGGTGGCTACTTTAATGATTTGAGCGCCGGCTCGGATCACTTCGCGGACTTTTTTACGGACTCCGTCCACGCCATCACAGACGCCGTCTACCAAGAGGGGATTATTCAGCGGGTAGCCTAGTAGCGCCGAATGCGCATCTCCATGGCGTCCGGTAATGGAGAGCATGGTGACCGAGATCTGGGTGCGGGGACCTAAAATAATTCCTTCATCGAAGGCGCGTTGGATGCCCCGGTCGGCACCACCGGCATCCCGGATCGAGGTAATCCCCGCTTCGAGGGTGGCCTTGGCATATTGAGCCGTCTGCAATACCCGATACGTAAAAGGCGTGGCATAGGGGTCTTGGGTGCCGAAAGCCTCGGAGGTGATGTGCACATGGCAGTCGATAAAGCCGGGCAATATGGTGGCGCCGTGCACATCGATTTGCTCAACACGGTCGTCTACACGTACTTGGATTTCGGTACGAGGGCCCACGGCTACGATGGTGTCGTCTTTGATAAGGACTGCTGCGTCTGAAATGGGATCACTCCCGGTCCCATCAATTAAGGTCCCGTTAAATAGATAGGTGTAGGGCACGGAATAAACCTCCTGAAAGTGAAAGACATCAACAAAACGTTCGTGATTCATCCCTTGAGTTCCTGCTTGACGAGTGCCTTTGACAAATGTTTGGTTGACTCCAAATCGTATTGCATACTGGATAGAGGAGGATTGAAGAGACGATGCCAATGTCTACGTATTATCGAGAACTTCGTGCGAAAATCGGGTCGGACCTGATTTTTAGCCCCAGCGTTGCGGCGATCATTCGTAATCAGGATCAAGAGATCCTATTCGTGCAAAGCGTTACAGATCTTTTATGGAGCATTCCGGCTGGCGCGATTGAATTGGGAGAGACGCCTGCCGCAGCCATATGCCGGGAGGTCTTCGAAGAAACAGGGCTAACGGTGCGGCCGTTCCGTATTTTAGGGGTGGTTGGAGGTCGCAATTTTCGCTGGACCTATCCTGACGGCAATCGGGTGGAATACCTGACGGTGGTGTTCGAATGTCAGGTGGAAGCTGGCGAACTCTCGGCCATCGATGGCGAGGTGGCTGCGTTCCGATACTTCAGCCCCGCGGACCTTCCGCCCTTACAATTTCCTTATCCGCATGCCTGGTTCGACGGCACCATAAAAGAAGCGTGGTTTGAGGACCCGGAATCTGCGCCCTAGTTGCGGCAGTTAGAGCCGTCGCTGCACACGCCTGGCCACATCTTCTTCGAGTCGACGTAATAGGCCTTCTACGGCGTCGGTCTTACTGTCGGGTGCCACCACTGCTTCAATGACTCGAGTTAAAGTGAGTCCCTGGATCGGCAACACGGTAATTTTCGGAATCTCGACGTCGTCCGACTCCACGATCGCCGTGGAGACCACACTGACTCCTACGTTATTGGCCACCATGGCGGTTATAGCGCGAAGTGATGACAGTTCCATTAAGACGGTAAAACGGCTCACCGCGAAACCGGAATCCTCTAAGGCGCGTTCGAACACGCGACGAGTACCAGAACCCGCCTCCCGCAAGATCCACTCGAATTGCTCTAACTCTTGGAGGTCGATACTGTGTCGGGTGGCCATCGGATGGTGTTGGGACAGGATAAGCCCCATGGTGTCCTGCCATAGAACAAATCGTTCCACCTGTGTGCTCGGAGCGGCACCTTCGATAATGCCGATGTCTACGATGCCACGCAGGACCTGCTCCATCACTGCGGCACTATTCATCATACTAAGATGAATACGGGTGCTCGGAAATTCGGTCCGAAATCTCCCTAGTGGCCTTGGGAGATACAGTTCCGACACCGTATGCGAAGCGGCGATGCGAATCTCGGCGATGGCATCTTTTGAATGTCGTAGGCTCCGTAAGGTTTTCTTCCAAGTGGCTTCCATTTCTTCGGCTATGGCATAGAGTACGCGTCCAGGCGGGGTGAGCGTCATCCCACGACGGGTCCGGTCGAAGAGGGTGGTCCCAATGTCTCTTTCTAGACCAGCGATTTGTTGGGATACTGACGACGGGGCCAGGTTTAAGTGTTGACTAGCTCGTGTCAGTTGTTTCATGCGGGCCACGGTCAAGAAAGTCGGGAGCCGAGAATCCATGTCGTGTTTACCTCGCTTCGGAATTAATCATCATAGATTCGTCACTACCGAACGTGCATGTTCGGGCTATCCCTTATGATAACCGATATCTACTTGCGATATCGATGAAGGAGGGATAATTCATGAGGCTCATTAAAGGATTTACACCGAATTGGTTCACGGTAGGGATGGGTACGGGGATCCTG
>JAKADJ010000476.1 GCA_021820645.1 Bacillota bacterium | reverse complement strand
CCGAACTCCGGCGCCAGGCTGCGGTGGCAGGTGTCGATATGTTTTTGCCTAAGCCTATCGCCCTGTCGACCTTAGATACCCTCATCGCGTCGTTAGAACGGATTCCTCACGATGCAGAAGACTGGAATCAATGGCTAGCACAATGGATGAGCCCGCGCCAACAAGTATAAGATGCGTATTACAGGGTGGATCACACAACTTGGAAAGCGCAATGTAAAGACACCTTTGGAATCTGGCCCGACGTTAGAAGCCGAACCAACCCCATCCGAGGAGACTTCCGCTCCGCAACCGGGATTGGTTTGGGTCGATGCTAATGGCCACATCCATGTAAGGAATCCGGACCCCGAAGAGCCTTATGCCGTAATTTACCTGGATCCCACACGTAACGATCTTGAATTGTTGGTGAATGGCAAGCCCCGTCGTGGCTCGATAGTGGTCCAAGAAAGCGATCAAATTGTAGCCCGCCCCGATTCCCCACCATCGAGGTCCCGGGTAACCGTCGATGTCGACGGCACCGGGATGGTAGCCACGCTAACGGCGACATTCGAACTGGGAAGGGTGCGCCAGCTCCAAGCGTGCAGTCCGACCCCGATCCTAGAGATTGCCACCCACGAGTTTTACCGTGCCCCAGTCCCGATTTTGATGCAGCACGTACTCGACGAGCTCGACCACAAGCAAATTCGTTACGGCCGCGTGGCATCGCCGGTCATTCTGGAGTTTTTGCAACAGCGCCAAACCGGCTCAATCCCGGTTGCTTATGGGACCCAGGCGTCCGCCGCCGTCCCTGACACTTATGTCCCCACTACCAGGCGCGGGACCGAGTATTACCCCGGTACCGGGATTTCCCATCCGGACTTGGTGTCGGCCGGGACCGTGCTCGCCACCCGAGTCACCGGCAGCCCATCGCGCGTCGGTATGACCGTATATGGGACACCGATCCCGCCACCACCCGGCGACTTGTCATCGCTTCATATCGGTAGCGGCATTAGCCCTATGAATCTTGGACAGCACCTCGTGGCCAAAGCCACGGGTCGAGTCATCTGGGAAGATCACGAGGTCCACCTAGTTCCTCTCAAAGTCATTAGTCACGATCTCACCCGGGACCATGAAATGGTGTACGAACCCGGCGACGTGGTCATCGGAGGCGCACTGGCTCATAACGTCCTCATTGCCGGGGGCAACGTCATTATCACGGGCGACGTGAGTCATTCGCGCGTCGTGGCCCAAGGCAGCCTCTTTGTCGAAGGCACCCTAGATTATGCCACCTTAGAATGCGGGGTGGGGCAACCTTTTGCTATGGAGTTGCGCCGCAAAATAGGGGAAATCGGTGAGGCCTTGGGTACGCTCACCGATCTCATGGAACAGGTACAAGCGGAGGCACCGGAGGCCTTCCAGACTCAGTTCGCTAGCATACTGGAAAAATTGTTTCGGCAAAAGTGCAGTTTCGTGCCCTCCACCGTACTATGGCTTAGTCAAGCACAGAAATTTGGTGAGCCACTGGGTCAGTCGCGCTCTTCGATAACCGCCCTGATTGAAAAGATTCTCCAGTGTTTTGAACCCGAATCCTGGCAAACCCTCCAAGACATCCGTGGGCTCAAGAGTCTCGCTGCCGACATCGAGCACTGGTTGCAGAGTGAAACGGCACCTAAAAATGTGACCGGGATTTTCGAATCCGCTGTGCTAAAGAACGTCTACCGGTCTCTCGTGAGATCCCAGGGCACAATCGAGGTCAATGATGCCGTCACCTCCGACATGGAAGCCGGTACCGAGATTCAAGCACGCACCCTGGTTGGGGGCTTTTACCAGGCCCAGCGTGCCATTACCGCCAAATTCATCGGATCCGAAGAAAGCACAGAGACCAGTGTGCAGGTATTCCAGGCATCCGGCAAAGTGACCGCCGATATTCTCTTCCCCAACACCGTGGTGCAAATCGGGGAACAGCGGCATCGGGTCAATCGCGTGGCGAAAAACGCGGTCGTGGACAGTTTTTAGGGGTATTCACGGTTTATGATAGATTTTTCCACATTATCACGGGATCACAAAAACAAAGCTAGTGATGATACGGATGGCAAGGGAACTTTTTGTTTGAAAATTACCAGGTTAGCCTGTTTACCACACCGCTAGGGTAGATGCCACCCACCATCCGGCGATCCTCACGACGGTGGCAGCTCTGCTTTCTGCGATGCTCGGAGTTATATTCGTGCTGTACCTCCACCATCGGGTAAAATGTGACGGCCCTGGATGAGGGAAATCTCGGCTATACTGCCCAAATTCATCAAATAAGGAGCCCACTCGGCCAAGCAATACCGCAATATTTCCCTAATATTTTGTTATTGTGGAAATCGGTGCGTACAATGAATGTGCATCATCCGCAAACTCGATGAAAATCGAGGACGCAAAACCACGGGTCTAAAGCCCTAAAGCGATGGGGCCAGGGTAGCCGGGTTGCCGGAGCTGGTTCCGGCTTCGAAAGGAGTGGATGGATTGCTAAAACGACTCGCTCTGATTGGACTGGCGCTAGGGGTGCTGTTGGTTGGCTCCCTTCCCGCGTTTACGGTCACCGCCTCC
>JAKADJ010000475.1 GCA_021820645.1 Bacillota bacterium | reverse complement strand
CGTTCTGCAACTGTTCGACTTGTTTCTGGTAGGAATATTCTAGAGTCTCGCGAGGATCTTCCGCCTTGTCGAGAACATTATTGACCTTCGACTTAAAAATTGTCGAAACGCGTGACATCAAGCCCATAGGTAAACCGCTCCCTTGAAAAAATTTGGTGGTCCTATCAGTGCCAACTGTGGCCTCGCAAGAGGTCATTCTCGATGAGTTATCTCAAGTATATTCCGATCGGGAAAACGTTGTCAAAGACGGTGAAAAGCCCCGTGATGAGGCATCCTGATAATGGATACACTCTGTTTAACGAAAAGACTTTTGGGCCCTTGGAGGTGCTTGGAGGATGGCCGAAATCGGATGTCAGGTGACGACTTGCCGTTTTAATGCAAGAAACCATTGTAGTCTCTCGTCGATACGAGTGGGGCCGGGTAACGTCACCGTCACGTCCCCGGTGCTGGGAGCCGTGGCATCCAGTTACGATGGGCAGTTACGAGCGGGTTATGCCACAGAGTTTGACGCCTACACTGACTACGCAAATGGCCACGCAACACACATTCTGCCCGGAGCCATTTGTACTACCTTTGCTCCTCTATGACCAAGCTACGGCCAATTCCCTGGGCGCGTGCGAGCGCGGCCCCAATGAAGGACTGAAAGAGCGGGTGGGGCCGGCTGGGCCGGGACTGGAACTCTGGATGAAATTGGGTGCCTAAGAACCAAGAATGGTCCCGGAGCTCCATGATTTCCACCAGCCGTTGGTCGGGACTCAGTCCAGAGGGCACTAAACCCAAGGCTGCAATTCGGTCCCGATAGGCGTTGTTGAACTCGAATCGGTGTCGATGCCGTTCAAAAATCAGGGTATCATCATAAATAGCCTGGGCCTTGGACCCCGGGACGAGGTTACAGGGGTAGCTCCCGAGCCGCATGGTCCCCCCCATATCCAAGACGCCTTGCTGCTCTGGCATCAAGTCAATCACCGGATCCGGAGTATTGGGAACAAATTCTGTGGAATTGGCTTGAAGCAGTCCCGCCTCGGATCGAGCAAACTCAATGACCGCCGCCTGCATGCCCATGCAGATTCCAAAAAATGGGGTATCGCTCATCCGGGCCCAGTGGATGGCCTTAATTTTCCCCTCCACGCCTCGATAGCCAAATCCCCCCGGAACCAGGACCCCATCCACCCCTTCCAGGATCTGAGATGCCTGTCCACTTTCCAAATCATCGGAGTCGATCCAGCGCACATTCACCTGGACGCCGTGGGCAATGCCCCCATGCGTCAGGGCTTCCACCACACTCAAGTAGGCATCATGAAGGGCCACGTATTTCCCCACCAACGCAATCGTCACGGATCCCGTAAGCCGTGTCGCGCGTCCCACCATATTAGCCCATTCGGTCATGTCGGCCGCTGCGGCCGACATCCCCAGCCGATCCAGCACAATATCATCGAGTCCCTCCTGCTCTAACATCAGAGGAAGCCGATAAATGGAATCCGCATCCACGTTTTGCACCACCGCACGCCGATCCACATCGCACATCAATGCAATCTTGTCTCGTAATTCACGGGTCAGGGGGCGCTGGGTCCGACACACGATAACATCGGGTTGAATACCGATGGATCGAAGTTCTTTGACCGAATGCTGAGTGGGTTTAGTCTTGGCTTCGCCAGCGACGCTGAGATACGGAACCAGGGTTACATGGACATACATCACGGAATCTCGACCGACATCCGACCGCAACTGACGAATCGCTTCAAGAAAGGGGAGGCTCTCGATATCGCCCACGGTTCCCCCAATTTCCACGACCACCACGTCGGCACCGCTGGATTCCGCCACCCGATGAATGCGTTCTTTGATTTCATTCGTGATATGGGGAATGACTTGCACGGTACCACCTAAAAAATCGCCCCGGCGCTCCTTGGTAATAGTGGTCCAGTATATTCGTCCCGTGGTAACGTTATTGGCCTGGCTGAGATTGACATCCATAAACCGCTCATAATGCCCGAGGTCGAGATCGGTTTCCGCACCATCTTGGGTTACGAAGACTTCACCGTGCTGCAAAGGGCTCATCGTGCCCGGATCCACGTTGATATAAGGGTCTAGCTTCAGTGCCGAGACTTTGATGCCTCGACTTTTTAGAATGCGCCCTAAAGACGCCGCGGTAATCCCCTTCCCTAGGGATGACACGACTCCTCCGGTGATAAAGACAAATTTCGTCACGACACTTTAGCCCCCTGCTGTATTCGTTCTCGCTTGGCACGACCGATCATAAAGACGAGGAGTCCGTGGGGTTTTACCCCTCGTCCTCCTCAAGTTCGTCGCCATCGTCCTCGTCGCGGTCCTTCGAGGTGCTTGACCCGGGGCGCCCCGGCATCTTAGGCAGCCATTCCTTTAGTCCCCATTGTGAGTTTCCTCGATACTGAAACCGCACGTCCAAATTAATATCGGTGTATATTCGGGCGGCTGTGCTCGCCTCGCGGTCTAACCCGAGTAACGCGAGGGCCTCATCCAATAGATCATGCACGTCCATGGCATCGCCATGTTTTTTCAACACTTGATAGGCAGCATCCGTCGTCTGCATGGATCAAC
>JAKADJ010000474.1 GCA_021820645.1 Bacillota bacterium | reverse complement strand
GGCGTTACTGGTCACGTGACCATTGGGTTTCACTTCAGTAACGGTTCGTTTGTTTTGGTAACGATAGCCCGTGATAGCCCGTCAAAATTCTTTTTTGCTACCCGAATGCGCACTTAACCGATCCCAAGCTGGGCCAAAATCCGTCTCCATCCCCGACCCGTTAGCGTCGTCGGATACCGGCTCTTGTGAATTCAGCGGTAAAGACTCTGTAGGCTCAACCGCTCCGATCCCCAAGGCACTGGCACGAAAACACAAAACTTTGGCTGCGAAGGATAAACCGTTGGCCACATTAATCAAACGTCTAGTCTGCGGAAATTGGTCCTTACCCCGAACCAACCATCCCTTGCGACTCCATTCTTCAAAAAGCGACTTGGTATCCTTACGCTTGCCTTTCTCTAATTCCTCTTTGAGCCATCGGGGGACGATGGCAACAATATCTTCATCCGGGAAATATCGTCCGATGTACTGTTTCGGGGGGATCACGTCGCCCGATGGGGACAGTCTGACGTTCAGTCCCGCAATCTCTGATGAATTTTCAACAATCAAATCTCGCACGATATCCCACCAGACCTCGGCTTCCGGGGCCTGATTAAACGTACTCCGAGGCAACAGATTCCCCTGGATGGCATCGACGTAGCCCGGCTCGATGGCTGCGATCTGTTCCGGGGTCCAGTTATAGCCGTACTGCAATAACAAGCGGAGACCTGTTAACCCCAGGGCCCAGGCATGAGATTGGCGTCCGATCACTTTCGCGATCTCCCCCGATGGCGCTTTGAACTGGGCCAAAATGGGCTCGGTTACTGCCTGAGCAGATTTATACTGGGCTATCAACTCATCATCCGTCATCACGGTTAATGCGGCGATAAGTTGCGGCCCGCCATTGCCATGAGACTGTGCAGCCTGTGCCATCCAATTTTCGATGCAGTGCTTGAGAGTGACCGTTTGTCGAGGATCCTCCAGCATGTCTCGAGGGATAATATGATTCATCGAAAAGACACGGGCAGCCGCTCCAGCCTGGTCGTCTATCATGCTCAAGACGCTTTGATTGTTCGCCATGAAGAGCACCGTATGGATCGCCTCGGGCACCGTGTATCCGCCTTTCTTTTGGCCCCGCATGCGCCCACCTTTTTCGGCGATCATATGGATGGCTTCACTCCAACTAATTTTGCTCCGTTGGTTCGCTTGCAATTCTTGAATGGCGGTGGGCAAGTCATTCATTTCCACCAGGTATTGTTCCAGGGCAAACTCTGAGGAATAGTTCGCAATGGGAATTTCTGTCGCCCGCCAGGGTGCCAAAGCCAATGCCGTCAAGGAGGTTTTTCCGTTGGAACTTTGGGCGTTGGCGAGTTCGATCACATACCCATGCATATTTCCCGTCAGATTATGTGCCTTCAGCCGCCGTAACAACGGGGCGGCAGCAGCCTGGCCTAAGAGCCAGGCGAAATGGGGGAACATGTGCAAGACATCGGCCATCAACTGAGACTCGTCTTCGATGCGGCCTTGGGTTTGGTAGAGAGCGGCCCCTTCGCCTCCTCCCCGACTTTGGGGCCAAAATACCACCTGGGTCTGGCCTCCGGGCAAAGTGGGGCCGATCCATTGTTTGGGAAGCATAAACCCCCATTGACCCTTCTGAATCTCTTTCCAGCCCAGCGTATTAGCCAGATATTGATCGGACCACACGCCTGCGGCTAATCCGGCATCTTCTGTTTCTTCCAACCATTTGACCACGAATTTCATTTCGTCATCAACGACTCGGATGTTGTGTGTATTGAGCGTTTCGGGGATGTTTTTTCGGGTCATCATATCCTTGCGTGGAAACCAGGCCTGTTTCCACAGTTTTCCGGATCGCCAGGTCAACTCGGCCCAGCCTTCCCCTCCGACATCTAAAGGCTCTGCACCTCCCGTAATAAACAAAGGCGTATAGGTGACGGGAATTGTGACGGCATCTCCCGTGGCGGCATCCACATCGACAATCCGGTGAATCCCCCGCCACGTTACATTCCACCGGGGATGATTGGGTAGGGGCCAAGATTTCAGGGCATCCGGTGCATCCGGCCAGACCTCGCCGACTGTGAGGGGAGCTGGGGAGCTGGAACCCGGCACCGCCTCCGTGCCTTCCATCACATCCCACTGATGTTGCGCGGCTTTGGCCCGGGATGGCTTGAACCGGTTCATCCAGGCCTTGGCTTGGCGGGCGGTCCACCCCTCGTGTGCAGCGACCAGGTCATCTTGCCATGTCTGGCACTCGGCTTTGAATCCGGCTGCGATGGCCGCCGCGCACAGTTTGATGGTGGTCGGATACATCAAAACCGGCTGGGCACCATACTTCTGAATGAGGGCAGTCAGGCGCGACTCCAGGGCCGACCAGCCTTGTTGCAACAAGAGGGGAGCGTCCCGATCTAAGTCGTGGAGATCACGGGCTTGGTCAGCCTCCCGCTGGATGGCCTCGTCGGCTTTCTGCATCGTGGCGATGTGCTTTTCCATCTTGGCTTGCCAGTCTCGGATGGGGACTCCCTTTAACGCTTTTTTCTCGAGTTTGCATTGCTGGATCAGGAAAGTCCATCGCCCCATGTCGG
>JAKADJ010000473.1 GCA_021820645.1 Bacillota bacterium | reverse complement strand
GCGTACACCATCTGCTCTTCAGTGAGGGGCTGGCTCCAGTCGGATTCCCGTGTGCTTTTATCCATCGTAATACCGCAATACCGTTCCGCACAATCCTTGAGACTGATGAAAATGCGGTGATCTTCGGGATAGAGCAGCACCGGGGCCACCGAGGTATCCCATAGACGGTAGCTTTCTTGCCAATGTAAGACCATTCCATCAAATTGCAGGTTATGGCCGATGACCGTTGTGGCCTGGCGTAAAGCCTGGCGTAAAGGGGTTTGCCAGTCCATGGTCCAGTGACCCACATTCGCGATGGCCGTTTGGAAGGATCCAGCGGGATCCCGCCATCCAAATTGAATGACCATCACTTGGTTGTTGCGCCGATCTCTCTCCACCGTTGTTTCCGTGTCTAGACTAAAACACCCGGCATGAGCTAAGAGGTCACAGGCATAGTGCCAGCGGTCGGGGCGGATGATTTTAATTGGCAAAGTTTCCCGCGTAAGGGTAATCGGCGGGATCGTCGGTGGGGGTTGCCGTAATACCTCCCATTGGCTAAACATGGCTTGAATGGTGACTGGAATATCCAACGGGGGTTTAAATGGGTTTTTTGGCATGGCCGGGTACCATTGCTGGCCATTCCATTGCCAGCGCACATGGCGTTGCTGGAGGAGGGTCTTATAGGGAGCCAGGGCCGAAGGCCACGTCGCATCCCATATTGGATGGGGTTGCATCAAAATCAGTCCTTTCTTCGACAATCTTAATCAATTATACCTTAAATCCTAGCTAATGACTTGCAAACCATTTCAAACCGTTGTAGAATGGGTTTTGAAGTAGCAATGGGGGTGTATGTTCAATGGGGTTTGGGACGAAAGTGGATCGGGATATTGATGCCTTCCAACGCCGTATGCGCTTGCAACTACGAAAAAATTTACAACAGGTGCTCACCAATCAGCCAATTATCACAGAACGCCGAGCCCGAATCACGCTGCCCCATGAGGTGGGGTCGATCCCGCAACCAGGGACTTCCCCAAAATTTCCATTACGCCGATGGCTGGATCGGCGGGATCCGATTACCAGTCGTCCAGGGGATGAGATTGGCCGGATTCCGTCCGAGCAGGCAGGGTCGGGATCTCAAGGGGGTGAGGATCCCGGATCCCATGGCCTCGATGTTTGGGTTAGTGAAGATGATCTATATGCCTTGATCGCAGAAGAGTGGCAATTGCCTCGGTGGGAACCGCGATCCGATGGGGAGATCCCGGAGGAAGAGTGGCAGTGGAATCGCCGGGGATTGGTTGGCCCTCCATCTCGATGGCTTCGGCGGCAGACCTTGCGGGAGATGTTGCGCCGGGGAGGGCTTTTGGATCAAGATGCCTTGCGGTACCGTAAAGCCTCTTCCATAGAGGTGCCAGAGACCTCAGCGGCGGTAGCTTTGATTCGGGATATTAGTGGGTCGATGGCCAATCCTAGGGTCACGGCCTGGATTCGTGCAATGGCCTTTGTTTTGTCTATGTGGTTGCGACAACGGTATCCCACGATTCGGTTGGAATTTTTCACGTATGACATTGACGCACGGCAGGTGACAGATGAAGCGGAGTGGTTTGCAATTAGGCCCCAGTTCGGTGGGACGCGCTTAGCAAGTGCCTTAGATTTGGTGACCGAGACCTTTACTCGGCAGTATCCCCCGGCGCAATGGCAATGGTATCAGTTCCTGTGGACGGATGGCCAGGATTTGGAGGAAAAGGCCGTGATGGCGTGGCTTTCCGATCACGTGTCGGAATGGAACGAATTGGGATGGGTGGCCATCAGTGAAGGGGGATCGGAGAGTCTATTGGAGACCGGCATTTTTCAGGAGGCAGAGCGTTTGGCCACGGAAGAGGCGTATGACAATTTGTGGCTCGTCGAAGTACGGAATGATGATCACCTCCGAGAAGCCTTGGCCATGCTGCTGTCGGATCATGTTTCGGAGGGGCGATAATGGATCTCTTGGGGTTATCGGAAGCGCGATATCAGCAACTGTTTGATCAGGCTAAGGCATTAGGAGGGGATCCGGGCACCGTGTTTTGGACCCTGGCCTCACGGGATCAAATGGCTCGGGTGATCTCCTATGGCGTTCCTCACCGGTTCAATCACTGGAGCTTCGGGAAGCGGTACTTGGAAGTATTGCAATCCCCTGGGCGATTGTATGAGTTCGTGGTGTGGAATCCTACGGGATCCGAAGCCTACATCGATGCCACATTGGATACGGACGAGGTGGAAATGATTGCGGCCCATGTCCTCGGCCATAGTACCGTCTTCGGGCAGAACCGCTGGTTCCGGCGGGATCTGGCATTAGAACGTCTTAGCTGGATGACCCACGCGGAATGGGTGGATACGCGCACCGAAGACTTGGCAGAAGAGGTGTTGCAATATGCCCATTTGTTCCATCAACGGACGGGATCCGCTACTCGCGTTAAAGTATTGCGCCATACCAAAGAGGCCCTAGACCTTGAGATTTTGCCGGATCCTGGGCTTTTACAGGTCTATGCTCCCTTAGATCTGCTCTTAGGACTAGAGGATGCCACCCATCCCCCTTGGTTTCGAGATCCCGTGGTTCCTTCA
>JAKADJ010000472.1 GCA_021820645.1 Bacillota bacterium | reverse complement strand
GCCAACAGAGCAATAGATATAATTCCCGCGTCGACGGACGCCTTAAGGCGGGTTTTGACCAGTTCGGTCAGTTTTCCTGAGTCGTCTACGGAACAAACAGAGACGGTACCCGCATTAATATGCCAAGGGACGCTCTCACTAGGCTTGGCGTTCGGGTTCAACGCCAAACGGAGCCTCTCCGCTGCCGCGTGAATCTTGGGTGGCACCCGGTAGCTTCGAGATAGCCATAGGTGCGCCACCCGCCGGGAACCGATACCCAAGGCTTCCTGGATCAGCGTCCACCCGTCCCAATCATGATGTGTTCCCTGTTGCATTAAATCGCCGGCCAAAATCCACGAGAGCCCAGGACCAAACCAGTCGCGTAGTGCCTCATAAGCCAGAATAGGGATGGCTTGGGCTTCATCGATGATGACCCAGTTGGGCTCCGGAACCGGACGCGGGCGCTTCATCCATGCACCGAGCCAGAGTAATGGTGCGACGTCATGAAGGCCAAAAGTTGCGGGCACTTCCGCCCCTAGGATTTTTGCCGCTTCGCGGTATAAGCGTTCGGGTGCCACACGACCAAGCCCCCTTTGGGCCGCATTCAATGCATCAGTCCAGTCCTGGCGATTCCATGGCGACTCCGGAACAATCCCCAACAAAGTCTCCGCCCAGGGGAAATCTGGCCACATCATCGCTGCCAAATCTGCAAGGCTCCACGCATTGGCACGGGTCCGCTCCAATCCCAAGCGCGGCAAAACCGGCCTCACGTAGTCTCGCAACGTCGTGGTCGGAGTCAGATAAATACCGGGGCTTTCGGGATCAGCAGCCACAGCAATGCGGTGCGCCGCAACCACGGTTTTGCCGGTACCTGCGGGTCCATCAAGAATGATCAACTGCATCTTGGGATCGCGGTCGGCGATAATCGCGTTTTGCTCTTGGTCCAATACATCCGCGAGAATATCCAAGGCGGGCGTCGCCGCCTGCCCCAATCGCTTCCGCACGCGGTCCTCGAAAATTGCTCCGTAACGCGGCGCCACGCGAACCACCCGGCCCTCTTCGAGCTCAATATCCTCCACTCGGCAATCCACAACTTCGATATGCGGATTATTCGCCCCTTTTTCAACCAAATCAAGAAACTCACGGTCGCGCAATGTTAGCACCAGTTCCTTCTGAGAAGGGTTTCGGACTAAGTCGGCCAAAGGTGCTAGATGGCTAATATCCAGCATTTCGCCCCCTCGGAGAAGGGGAAACGCCTCGGAACGGTGATAACGGTGAACTCGAAGGTCGACCTCAAACGGCTCTCCATCCACATCTTTCATGCGACCACGGATACGGGCGAAATATGGATCCTGGCGTACCTTCATCTCTTCTAATTGTCCGTAGCTCCGCTCAACAATTTCCGCATGCTGCCAAGCCGGTTCGTCTCCAATCTGCAACGCGCGCTTGTAGGCTCGATCAGCGCTGGCTCGGCGTGCCACAAGCTCTTTATCCACCCATTGAGCCCAAGAATCAAAGACGGATTGCTCGACCTGTCGATCCTCCTGCTTGTCTTCGGCCACCAGAACACCTCCTTGGTGTGGAATAATCCGGAAATCTTAGTATACTGCGCGGCAGAAATCCCGCCAATACTTTTTGGGTATGAGGATTTTGTGATGGATCAACGGGTTTTGCGCTTGAATTCCACCGGAACGGCTCGATGTTGATTGGACCCACTTTTCTAGATACGGCAACCGATCAGAATGGGTGGATCCGAAGGCATCTCTTACGGTACTAGTGCCCCCATTACCCGGCCATTCATCCGGTATGTCGAGCAGGAAGAATCCTATACGTCTAAAGCAAGTTTCCTTGACAACGACAGTATCCCACTCTGGAATGGCACACACCAAGACGTCTCTTTTAGTGGTAAACGTGTCAAACGTGGGTTGTACCGTGTCAGCGACCACAGAGTGTTGAATGCTGACGTGAATGGTGCGGCGAACATCCTACGCAAAAGTAACCACAGACCCGACTTTGAGCGGTGGCTAGAGGGTTGTTGGCTAACCCTTTGCGAGTAAAGCTCATCTGAGTTCCTCGCAAGAATCCCCTGCCTTTAGGCATGGGGAGTGTCAACCGCCATAGCTCTGTTGCCACCGTCTGATATCGGACGGTTTTTTAATCGACACTTCGCCGCCAGCGCTGCTGGCGGCTTTTTGTGTTGTGATCTGTTTTTAGGAAAGGTAGAGATGTGATGACCACGCCTCGCAAAAAGACCTTGGCTCCCGTCGACGATGGCCACGCCGTGCGCTTTGAAGCGTGGGTTCAAACCCATGCGGTTGCGCAAGACGGCAAAACCTGGCCTTCGGAGGTTGGGATGTTACGGAGTGGTTCAACATCGCCTTTTGGACCACCCTGCTTCACGAATTCTTTCACCATTACTTCCAGCATCCGCTGTTCGGTCCCGAGCACGTCGATCTTCCCGAGGAATCCGCTGCAGAAGCGTGGGCTATCGAAACCTTTGAAGCGCAGGTCGAACACGCCCCGGGCGGCTACTTCGTATTGTCGGAGAATGAGTTGCCGGCGTCGCTCAAAACATCCGCTTAATATAGGAGGCCATTGTGAGCAAC
>JAKADJ010000471.1 GCA_021820645.1 Bacillota bacterium | reverse complement strand
AACTGCTCTTGATTTCCACCGCCACGGGGGCGTCCGGCGCGGGCACCGACAGCTCGTCCACTTGGAAGGCCAGCTCCATTCCGGCTAAGACAGGCAATTCCTGTACCAAACGCCCTTGACCGCCCCATTTCTCAAACAAGGTCATCGTAATCTGGCTGGCGAAATGAATAGTGACACAACGGCCATTCACCCGAATCGGGTGCTCCTGCATGAGAGCCCCCAAGGCCGGATGGCTGCGCGCCACGGTGCGGGGAATAAGATCGCCCAAGTTTTCGCTATAGGCTTCAAAGCTTACGGGGCGTTGCCATCGTTCGGCAAGCTCCCTGGCGAGGGATGTCAGTGCCTCGAGGCCTCCCTCAGGAAGGAGGCCGGAGTATTCGATAAAAAGCCCATCCGCGCTTGCCTTTACGGATCGCACCATCAAGGGTACGCTCTCCCAACCCTGCTGACGCTGCCAGTCTATAAAGCGACTGTTTTCCATGTGGATGCCACACCCCAACGCTAAACTTAAACCCGTGGAATTTCTCGAATAATTTCCCAATACATGCGCATGCGCGCAGAAAAACCTTTGACCAATCCCAGCTTCTCTTCCTTGACCACCTGCGTGACGTCATGCAACACCACTTCGTGAGGCACAATGCCCATCCGCTTGAGTTGCCGGTGCAATTGCAGCTCGACCCCATAACCGGCCATATCAATATGTTCAAACCCCACCAACAGCTGCCGTTTCAAGGCTCGCTGGCCGGACAAAAACGGGGCCACCGCCTGAGCCCAGTCAGTAGACGCGCGTCCGCCCTCAAAGATTCCCACGGTAGCTTCGCTCTCCCCCCGGACGACGGGCCCAATCAGTTCCTCAATATGTTCGACACTAAGCCCCACTAGATCGGCGTCCAAAAAGAGCACCACGTCTCCGCGGGCGATGGCTGCCCCGGCTTTCATTGCCCCGCCCTTGCCTTGATTCTCCGACAACGACAGCACAATTGCGCCGTGAAGTCGCGCGACCTCAGCGGTATTGTCGGTCGACCCGTCATCCACTACGATAATCTCGCTGATGGCCGGTACCTCTTTCAAGACCCCTAACACCGACGCGATGTTTTGTGCCTCGTTATAGGCGGGGATAATCGCCGAGACTCGGCTCATGTTGACCACCTCTACCACCCACTAGATGCCTAACTCGTCTTCAATATGCACGAGCAAACAACATCCGTTCTTTGGAAGGCCCGCCGCAGACCACGCAGCTATCGCCTTGGGGTTTTTTGTCTAGCGGAAGACAGCGAATTGTCATGCCGGTGTCGGCCTTCAACTGATCGGCGCAGGCTTCATCTCCACACCAATCGCCTTCAAAAAACCCGCGATACCCATATTTTTCCGCGTTTCGATAGGTCTCAACCCGTACCGTGTGCTCTTCAAGATGTGCCCGCGCTTGCTGAAAGAGCGTCGATTGAATGTCCTCCAAGAGATTGGTGACGACCTCCTCGAAGCCCGATTCGCTGATGGAAGTCTTGTCCCCGGTGTCCCTTCGGGCTAACACCATGGCTTGATTGGCCAGGTCCTTGGGCCCCACCTCGATTCGTAGAGGAACACCACGCATCTCCCAGTCGTTGTACTTGTACCCGGGGGTGAATTCGGGGCGGTCATCCAAGCGGGCCCGCACTAAGGGCCGCAAACGCTCATACAAGGCCCGCGCGTACGCTAACACCCGATCTTGTTCCGGTCCGCGGGCAATGGGCACAATCACCACTTGAATGGGAGCCACTCGGGGCGGCAAGCGAAGTCCCTTGTCGTCGCCATGGACCATGATGAGTCCGCCAATCATTCGTGTCGAGCTTCCCCAGGAGGTGGTCCATCCGTACTTTAGCGTCCCGTCCTCGTCTAAAAATTGTATGTCGAAGGCTTGAGCGAACTTTTGCCCTAGAAAATGCGAGGTTGCAATTTGTAGCGCTCGCCCGTCGCCCATCAGCGCTTCTAGGGAGTATGTCTCGACAGCACCAGCAAAGCGTTCCCCGGTGCTCTTGCGGCCCGCCACCACCGGGATAGCCAACCAGTCTTGCATGATGTCGCGATAGATTTCCAGTTGTTGCCGGGTTTCGGCTTCGGCTTCCAGAGCGGTTCGGTGGACGGTATGGCCCTCTTGCCATAAAAACTCGGTGGTACGCAAAAAAGGCCGAGTGGCCTTCTCCCAGCGGATGACGTTGGCCCATTGGTTCATGAGCACCGGCAGGTCACGATACGACTGGATCCACTTGGAATACATGGCGCCAATAATGGTCTCGGAGGTCGGTCGGACGGCCAATCGCTCCGCCAGCGGTTCCTGACCGCCCTGGGTGACCCAAGCAACCTCGGCCGTGAACCCTTCGACGTGTTCGGCCTCTTTAAGCAACAGGCTTTCCGGAATCAGCAACGGAAAATAGGCATTTTCGTGTCCAGTGTCCCGAAATTTCGCATCCATGGCCGCTTGAATGAACTCCCAGATGCGGTACCCATAAGGCTTAATGACCATGAACCCTTTCATCGGGGCATAATCCACCAAATCGGCCTTTTTAATCACATCCACATACCACTCAGAGTGATCAACCGAAGATCGGAA
>JAKADJ010000032.1 GCA_021820645.1 Bacillota bacterium | reverse complement strand
ATGACCATGCCCATGTGCTGGATCCCTACCATGCATGGCGGCTTGGAGCCACCGATCTGGTGATAGGACGATCATTGACCGAGGCTTCGGATCCGGGCCAGGCTTACCACACACTTCTAACTCACTTCAAGGAGAATGCAGATGCCGTGGGATCTTAATGAACTGGCAAAACACCAGGCCTATTTAAAGGGGCATTTTGTATTAACGACAGGGCGCCATAGTGATCAGTTTCTATTAATGGCGCGTCTCACCGAACGGCCATGGGCTTTAGCGGAATGGACTAAAGAATTGGCGTTTCGCCTCAAAGATTATGGCGCCAGGACTGTGGTCGGACCGGCAGTAGGAGGCATCATCCCCGCTTATGCCGTGGCATCGGAGTGGGAAGGCAGTCGAATGCTTTTCGCCGAAAAGAGCGATAATGGTTCCATGTCCTTTAAGCGCGGGTTTTCTTTGGCACCCGGGGAAAAGGTTGTGGTCGTGGAAGACGTCGTGACCACCGGGAGCTCCGTCGACAAGGTCATAGAGGCCGTGCATGGTGCTGGTGGCATGGTGGTGGCGGTCGGGGCCTTGGTCGACCGCGGTCACGACAAGCCGCATTGGAATGACAGGGGATTTGAGGCCTTGTTACGGCTCGCTCCCGGCTCTATTCCAACCTGGGACCCTGGCGAATGCCCGCTATGCCAGGCGGGGATTCCTTTGACCCGGCCTAAGGCGTAGGCGTATATGTCGATTTGTCCCCGAGCTTTTCGCGGATGGCCCCCAAACGACGAAGACGATCGGGATCGGGCGTGATATAAAGGGTCTTTTCTTCACGGTAAAGCACCTGGCCTGGTTCACCATGAGGGCGTTTTCTTACGTGTTTGCGGCGTGTGTAATCGACGGGGACCATGGATGATCGTGCCGCTTGACTATAAAAAACGGCCAGTTCTGCTGCATCCAAGAGGTCTTCGAGGCTTGGATGGGTCTTGCCGCAGGACAAGATCACGTGCGAGCCCGGTGATTGTTTGACGTGAAACCAGAGGTCATCGGGCCGGGCCGTACGGAATGTCAAGTTGGCATTTTCGGTGCGTGAACGGCCCACCAGGATCGCATGCCCGCTGTTGCTGGAAAAGCGTCGATAGGGGTGCGACTCATCGGGATTGGGGGACGCATAGGTCTTTTGCGCCCGATTTAAGTGATGGCGGACCCATTCCAAATTCTGGTTTTCGCTGTTAAGCAGGTGCATCTGACTTTGAAGTGCCTGAAGCTCGGTTTCCAACTGGGGGATCATCTGGTTCAAGGATCCTTGGCGTGATTTCTGCTTACGCACCTGACGATAGAGATCCTCGGCGCGTTGCCACGGAGTTTCTCCAGGGTACAGCGTGAGCGCGACCGTTTCTCCGGAGTCGTCAAAAGTGGGTACCGGAACCGTATACGGAAGATTTTGGTGTTGAAATTGATATTGGTATCCTAACCACAGATCGGCCTCGTTGCGCCACGGTTCCGGATCAACCCCTGCTTGGGCCCGAAACTCCGCAATCTTCTCTTGCAGATGGCTTATGCGCTGTTCCCATAGTCGTCGAAGTTGCGTCGTATCGGCTTGGATTCGGCGGCGACGCTCTTGTTCAGTGAACACCTCGTCGAGCGTTGCTTCGGGGTCCGTGGCGAGCGTGGCCTGGTACCCGGGCTGTGGATAGATCCACACCTCGGGGCTGTTTGAGTTGGCTCCCGGCTTAGGATTGCTGGCCACTAGGCGATAAAATTGGTAGTCACCGCGGGCCCAATCATCGCAGAATTGCTGCCACGCCCAACCTGGATTTGCTCTTTTCCAGATTTTTGCCCATGGGGTGAGATCACGGTCTTGGTGAGTCTCGCAAGGATTCGCGATGGATGGAGGGGGGGTGTACGTATCGCCTGGCCAAACCGAGCGGCCCGGACGATCGGGTGCTACCCGTTTTAACGCGTCCAGAATGATATTGTCGCCTTTGAGCACAATGAGATTGGTCAGGTGGCCCGCCAGTTCGACAATGATGGTGCGTTCGACCGGTTGTTCTAGGTCGTCTAGATGGGTGATTTCAAGGCGGATCCATCGCTCAAAAGCCGGCACACTGACGCTGGCCACCGTAAATGGTAGAAGCCTTTGGAGAAATCCCGGGATCGTTCTTTTTCGGGACTTTCCGGGAAGGTCCCGAAGAGTAAAATGCATCCGCGCGAGTCCTGGGGTAAGGACTATCAAAAGACGGGCAGTATGGCCATCCTTGGGATCTCGGCCCGATAACCATAAGCTCCCGCTATCGTCGATTACGATGGAATAAAACTCCATACCTACGAGCGACGACTGCCATCGTTGTTCTAAGGCGCGTAATAGCATGGCGTCAAAAGGCATAGCAGTGTTTCGTCTCCCTTTTTGTATAGCGATCAAATAGCATTGTACGATTCTATGACGCTGATTAAAAGAGACTACACCAGAGGTAGATTTCCCGAGACGATGGTGGGATAATGGCTACGGAATGACTTCGGAACGTCCGCCTGAAGCCATGTTAAAATTTTTTTGGGGGGATAAGCCGTGGCACAGGACGGTATGGGTGTGGCGAAGGGGCTACGACAAGCGTGGCAAAAGTTACCATCAGAAAAATTCACCACACGGTCCAATTACATATGGCTAGTGGTAGGGACGGTTTGTATCGGGGCCTTCATGGCCGCGCTGGACGCAAGTATCGTTAATGTGGCCCTGCCGGTGATGAGTACCTCGTTTCATGCCTCAGCGAGCATCGTCGGCTGGGTTTTGATCTCCTATCTCTTGACGTTAGCGACCTTGCTGACATTTTTTGGTCGGATGGCAGACATGCTGGGAAGACGGCCATTATATACCTTTGGATTTTTGGTTTTCATCATAGGGTCTGCCGCGTGTGGGGCTGCATTCAATTTACCCATGCTGATTATTTCACGGGTGTTTCAAGCAGCGGGAGCTGCAATGCTACAAGCCAACTCGGTGGCGATTATTACGGCTACGGTGCCGGCGTCGATGCGAGGTAAAGCCATCGGGTTTCAAGGATCGGCACAGGCCATTGGGCTCTCCTTGGGGCCAGCTATCGGGGGGGCCCTCATCGGATTATTCGGATGGCGGGCCATTTTTTATGTGAATGTTCCGGTCGGTCTCATCGGGATGACGCTCGCCGCTTTAATCTTACCCAAGGACCGTATTTCCCGGACTAAGATGAGCTTTGACTGGTGGGGTACGATTTTGTTTACGCCGTTTTTAGTGGCCCTAATGTTGGCATTGACAGAAGGGAACATCTGGCACTGGGACTCCCCCCGCATTGTGGGGCTTTTTGTCATGGCATTCGTGCTGCTAATAGCGTTTGTGATGCGCGAGCGGTCGTTTCGCGCGCCTTTGGTGGATTTGAAATTATTTAAGATACCGATATTTAGTATGGGAAACTTTACGGGGCTTCTATCCTATCTCGCTATGTTCGGGGTCCTGTTCTTAATGCCATTCTTTTTTGAGCGCGTTTCGCAATTTGATTCTGCAGTCACTGGGTTGATTCTCACTGCCGTGCCCTTAGGCATGACCGTGGTCGCTCCGAAGGCTGGGGGTCTCGCTGACCGTTACGGCGCGCGGTTATTGACCACACTAGGCATGGCGCTGACAGCGCTCGCTACGTTGTTTTTAGCGTTCAGCATTGCCCTACACGCGAACTTGTACTTTATGGTGGTGGAGCTGGTGTTCGTTGGTGTGGGATTGGGTATCTTTACGCCTCCTAATAACAGTTCCGTGATGGGTAGTTTACCTCCGGATCGACTAGGAGTCGGCGGGGGTATTCTAAACATGGCTCGATCTTTGGGAATGGCAATGGGAACCGCATTATCGAGTACCCTCATGGCAGCATTTTTGGTGATGAATGGCGGGACCGAGCATGTTGGTGGGCCGAGGTTACCGTGGGTTCCTGCGGTGCGCTACGCACTGCTGGTATTAGTGGCGGTATCGCTCGTTGCAGCCATTTTTTCGTTATTTCGGGTGTCGAGCAATCACAAAAATGAGACTCACGAAGCGATGCCCATGGAATGGTAGCGATCACAAATAATGGTTGCACTCTCGGCCGACGAGATAGACAATAGAGGGCACAGGTATTATCGAAACACTCAGGCCGGATGATGCGGGAGGGACGTCTTCATGTGGACGGTGGTTTATATCGCGCCGACCGTTGCGATGGCAGATCGTTTAAAGGGCATCTTGGAAGCGGAAGGGATGCTGGTGAACCTCAAACGGGTCGATGTTGATGAGGGAGGTCGCGGCAGCATCGAGATCCAGGTCCCGGAGGGCGAAGCCGAAGAGGCGCATGAAATCATTACGGAAAACCTAGGGCGACTGAGGTAATGCGGCGAACGAAAATAGTTGCGACCCTTGGCCCGGCTACTGATAGCGTAAAATCTTTGTCCGAGATGATCCGTGCCGGCGTGGATGTTGTGCGGCTAAACCTATCTCACGGGCCGTGGCCCGTGCATCAAAAAAGGATTCGAATGGCTCGTCAAGCGGCTACAGAAGTGGGCGTAGAAATAGGAATTATGTTAGATACCCGTGGGCCGGAGGTGCGTTTGGGTTCCCTGAAAAGTCCCCTCCATCTTACACCTGGCGACCGTATCGAGATTGGTCAACAGGGCCCGGATAGCCTACCAAATTTGACGGTCAGTTGGGGTGGTTTATTCGAGACCGTAAAGCCGGGAGAATCGCTTTGGATCGACGATGGACGGATCGTTGTCGAGGTCGAATCGGTCGAGGCTGATCGTATGACGTTGATCGCCCGGAACGGGGGCACCGTACAGTCCCACAAAAAACTCTCCCGGCCCGAATCTGGTTGGCCCTTGGATCCTCTAACCGACTTCGATGAAGAATGTCTCATTCGCGGTATCCAAGAAGAAGCTATAGACTTTGTGGCGCTCTCATTCGTGAGAACGATCGACGATGTTTTTTGGGTCCGTCGCTTTCTAGAACAGCACGATTTAGAGACGTTTCTGATAGCCAAAATAGAAAACCGCATGGGGATGGATAATCTCGAGGAAATTCTTAGGGTATCGGACGGAGTTATGGTGGCCCGAGGCGACCTCGGTGTGGAACTCCCCGAGGAAGAAGTCCCTGAGCTTCAAAAAACTATTATAGAAGCAGCCAACGCCTCAGGGAAACCGGTGATTACGGCCACTCAAATGCTGGAGTCAATGGTCGAACACGATCGGCCGACGCGAGCAGAGGTGACGGATGTGGCGAACGCCATATGGGACGGCAGTGATGCGGTCATGTTATCCGCCGAAACGGCCATCGGAAACTATCCAGTGGCTACCGTGGCCATGATGGCAAGGATCGCGGAACGGGCAGAACAATCATCCACCTTTCGACGTCGACGAGAATTTCAGCGAGAGCGCGTTGCCGATGTTGTGAGCCACGCGGCGGCCGAGATTGCAGAGGAACTCCGTGCTCGGGCAATTCTGACGCCGACTGAGTCGGGATACACTGCGCGAATGGTCTCGCGCTCACGGCCGAAGACTCCCATCCTCGCGCTTTCTTCACACATCAAAAGCCTACGGCAATTGACCGTATTTTGGGGTGTCTTGGGAATCCGCATGGAACGGATTGAGGAGTCGGATGATATGGTGAAAGAGGCCATTGCGACCACTATCCAAAATGGATTGTTAGACCAAGGGGACTTAGTGGTGGTCACGGCCGGAACGCCTTACGGCACGCCGGGCACTACCAATCTGGTTCGCGTCGAGACCATTGCGGAACCCATCTTACACGGACAAGGCGTGGGTGCAGACCTTGCCGCCGTGACGGGGCCGATCGTGTATCTACCCTTGGTCGGAGTGCCTCCTCGGCACTTCGTGGCGGTGGTTGAGGGGTACCGACCCGAATGGGTCGCGATGCTGGATAACGCGATCGCCATTGTGTCAACAGATCTGGGACTAAGTTCTGACCTGGCGGTCTTCGCGACGACTCGTCATATTCCTGCTGTGGTGGGTCTACAGGGAATCGGAGAAGCTTTACCAGAGGGTCACTATGTGACCGTGGACCCGGTCCGTGGCATTGTGTACCGGGGACGTGTCAAGGTTTAATCAGGAATGCCAGCAGTCAAAGACTTGGGAGATGATACTGTGCACGTATACCTCAACGGAAAATTTGTCGCCGAAGAAAATGCCATGATATCCATCGATGATCGGGGGTTTTTATTTGCCGATGGGGTCTATGAAGTAGTCCACGTCTACGGGCGCACGCTATTTGAGTGGGATCTTCATATGGCTCGTCTGCAACGAAGTGTGGCCGCCGTGGAACTGCCTCCGGTGGATCTGGTCTCTTTGCGCCACGTGGCCGAAGAGTTGGTGTCCCGCCTAGACGCCTCGGAGTCTGAAGCGAGCCTCTACCTAGAGATCACGCGGGGCACGCATCGACGTTCTCACGGATTTCCACCGGCTGGCAGCACCGAGCCGACGGTTTTGATGTGGGTGAGACCAGTGGTGCCGATTAGTCGTCCGACGATTGAGGACGGCGTCCCGATGATTTCTGTGGCCGACGATCGATGGGCCAAAGTGTGGATCAAGACTATAGGGCTCCTGCCTAACGTGTTGGCGAAACACAAGGCTCAACAGGCCGGGATGTTTGATGCCATCTTTATTCGCGATGGGATGGTTACGGAAGCTACCAGCGCTAACATTTTTATTGTGGAGAGTGGGACACTCCACACCGCGCCAACCACCAACTATATTTTGCCGGGCATTACGCGGCAGGTGGTGCTGGAGTTGGCCGCTGCGCGAGGGATCGCCATCGATTTGACGCCATTTTCCTATGAATCTTTGTTAGACGCTGACGAGGCGTTTCTTACCGGGACCTTAACGGAGGTGTTACCCATTAGTGAGGTAGACGGGCATCGGTTGCGGCATACCAGCGGGCCCATTGCTCGGCAGCTCTTGGAGGATCTCCATCGTCGTGCAGGATGGCCTGGTAGCCTTTGAGTTTAATCTGGGAGGGCAGATTATGCACGTCGTGTTAGTCGAGCCAGAAATCCCCCCGAATACGGGAAATATTGCGCGGACATGTGCTGCAACGGGGACGATCTTGCATCTCATTGAACCGTTGGGCTTTTCTATTAGTGACCGCAATTTGAAACGAGCCGGGGTCGATTACTGGCATTTAGTCGAGGTTCAAATCCATGGCTCGTGGGAGGCCCTACCGGAGAATCTTAGGGTCCCCGAACGCGTCCACCTCTTTACATCCCATGCAGAGACGCGCTATACCGATATCCACTATGGGCCTAATGATGTATTGGTGTTTGGGCGTGAATCGGTAGGACTCTCCCCATCGCTCCTAAAGCAGTATAGCGACCGTACGCGAGTGATTCCAATGAACGGGGCGGTGCGGTCCTTGAATCTTTCAAATGCCGTGGCTATTGTCGTGTATGAAGCTCAGCGTCAAAGGGGTTTTTGTGACCTGGACGCATAGAATGACGATGATTGTCCATATAATCCACTGATGGCAGCAAAGGGAGGGAGGGCGTGATGTCACTCCTTTTGATTCTCATTAGTGGCATGGTACTCATTGTCCTGTCGGCGGATTACTTTACGAATGGGGTTGAATGGCTCGGCTATGGACTGGGACTCGACGAGGGGGCGATCGGGTCCTTACTAGCAGCGTTAGGTACGGCGTTACCCGAGACCTTGGTCCCGGTGATCGCTATGGTCTTCGGTGGCAACCCCGCCGCCGATTCGATAGGCTTAGGCGCGATTTTGGGCGCCCCGCTCATGCTATCGACACTCGCTTTTATGATTATCGGACTGGGTCTATGGGCGCACGGGAGACGGAAGCCGGTGTTACCCCACGGAATGGTGGATCGTGACCTTGGATTTTTCTTAGGAGGTTTTGCCATTGCGTTGGGGACTGGATTCACCCCGCCAAATTGGCATCGACCGCTTGCCGTAATCCTGATCATCGGCTATGGAATTCACGTGTATCGACTGCTCCACGCCAGTCGCAGGGGCACATCCTCCAAGAGCCCGAGTCGTCGCTTACACCTCTCATCCCGGCCTCGACCGCCGTTTGTTCTTGTCCTATTGCAGGTCGCCATGGCGCTATTTGGACTGATCCTTGGAGCACATTTTTTCGTGGTCGGTCTCGATCGCGTATCCTTGGACTTTAGGATCTCGGGATTTTTACTATCGGTGATCTTGACGCCCATAGCGACTGAACTTCCCGAAGTCTTAAATAGCGTGCTATGGATTCGTCATCGTAAAGATGGGTTGGCTTTTGGCAACGTTACGGGGGCCATGACGTTTCAGGCCACCATGGTACCAGCTCTCGGAATGATTTTCTCGCCGTGGAGATTGAGTGTTTGGGAGATCGCGGCTGGAGTGTTGGCGTGGGGGGCGGCAGCATGGATATTTGTGCGAAGCCGTCAGGGTCGCTTGACCGTTGGCCCATTATTGACAGCGGGGCTATTTTACTTGGCGTTCATTGGACTCGTCGTCGTTGCCATATAAATTAATCATTCTTTCTATTCGTATTGTTATTTAATTCGAAAAAGTAAAGCATCTTTTGTTGACTCCCCAATGGCACTTAACTATAGTTAAAGAGGAATAAAGGGAAATGTTGTGAATGAGTCCAGAATATTCTCTATCCTGGAGGGATAGCTGTGGCGGGTAAGAAGCCGCAAAAGGCCGGTTGGACACGGCGAGATTTTTTTAATTGGATGCTCAATGTTGTGATGGGAGTCATTGCAATCTTGGTGGCCATACCGTCCGTCGGGGCAGCTATCACACCGGCTTTTCACAATGCGGCACCGGTATGGGTGAACTTAGGAGCTCAAACGGGTTTGCAACAATCGTCGGTGCAAGCCGGTACCGGAGGAGTAGGGACCGTAGTGAAGGCGCCCTATTCTTATGTTGAGGTGGATCACTGGGCTAAATTGCCGGCTGCGGATTACGCTTACCTCCGTTATATTGGTGGATCCTGTGCGTTTTATATTCTATCGCCAATATGTACGCACTTGGGTTGCCACGTCAACTGGATTCAGGCGGACAATCAATTCCATTGTCCGTGTCATGGGAGTGTCTATACCGTGGATGGATTGAACGTGTCGGGTCCTGCGCCACTACCGCTGGGAGTGTTCCGTTGGAAAATGGTCGGGAATGACGTGTGGGTGGCTCGTGAATCCACCTTTACCCATGCGCATCAGCGTACCACAGAGTCACCGACAGAACCTTGTCTTAAAGAAGCATGATTCCATTGGGTTACACTTTTTGCAGTGGAGGCGTTGAGAACGATGTATACGCGTATAGTGAGGTGGATTGACGATCGCCTCATGGTTTCACCTTTATGGCGCGACATGGCAGACCACCCAGTGCCTGCTCACGTCAATCCGAGTGAAAAGGTCTCCGCGTTTGTATACTGCTTTGGGGGAGTCACCTTTCTTCTGATCATTGCGCAATTCGTGACCGGAATGTTTTTAGCGATGTACTATGTGCCAGACATAATCAATTCGTACAACTCGACGAAGTATATTATGCATCACGTACTATTTGGACTACAACTGTTAAGCATGCACAACTGGGGATCGTCTTTAATTATCATCATGGTCACGTTGCATATGCTGCGTATTTATTGGATGGGAGTTTACAAAAAGCCTCGCGAGCTTAACTGGATTGTGGGAGTCACCCTGTTACTTCTCATATTAGGCTTTGGGTTTACCGGTTATTTACTCCCGTGGGATGAAAAGGCTTACTTTGCGACACAAGTCGGCGTGAGTTTTACAAAATACGTGCCCTTCGTAGGGCCTGCTTTGCTAAAAATATTGTCCGGCGGATCGAAGATCGGAGCCGCTACCTTAACGCGATTTTTCGCTATCCATGTCTTGTTTTTACCCGCCATGTTAATAGCGTTTTTGGGCCTTCACTTTTTAATGATCCGACGTCAAGGTATTACGGGACCCTATTAGAAGCAACGGGGGTTAATCATGAGCGACCACGAACACAAGGCCAAAGAATATCAAGACAAAGGGGTTGTACCCTTTTGGCCTGAGCATCTATTAAAAGAACTAGTGGTAGGACTTGTAGCCGTTCTCGTGTTATTCGTCTTCTCTATCTTTGTGCATCCCATCCTGGGTCACGTGGCCGACCCGGGTGATTGGGCTTACCAACCCGCACCGGACTGGTATTTTTATTGGGTTCAGAACTTCTTTGATGTCGGTGGGTATTACTGGAGTATCTTGCATCTTGTGAAATTTGACTGGGTCTTAATGTTTGGGGTTCCGGCTATCGGGGTCCTCGCGCTATACATGATTCCCTTTATTGATCGCTATCCAGAACGGCGCTTGTTGAAACGTCCGCTGATGTTAGGGATGTTAATGTTTGGGATGCTTTTTCTTGGCTACTTTACAGCCAACGGGGTTTACGCTCACAATACGCTGACGGCCAAGAACCCTATAATATCTTTGCGACTTCGTGTGCCACGTGCCATTATATTAATGGACTAGGCGGCAATAATAAGGGGGCCGTGAAGACTCCGACGGGCCAATGGATCTATCCCCCAGATCTCTCTCATGTGGGCAGCATCCTCAGTCCTGCTCAAATTCAATCGCAACTCGAACGCCCTCAGGGTGGGATGCCCCAATTGAACTTGCCTCCTGCAGCTATTAAGGATTTGGTGCCCTTTCTGTCGAATCTAAAATAACCAGACTGGCCGTATGGATCCCTATTTAAACCCGAGAGTGCACTTGTCACAATATGGTTCCCAATCTAGACCCCGGCAATGTTCCTTGGGGCCTGGATTTAGTCTTCTATGCGAGGCATTGCTGATCATATAGAACCGGGGTACCCCTCAGGATATCCTGCGCCCTGCCATAATGTGGGATAGATTGGGGCATGCTGACCACGATAGAACATGACACCGAAAGGACGGAAGGCTATGCCTAAGAAGGCGCAAACTGGTAAACTAGAGGAGCCACGCATATCATCTCCCGGGTCGCCGCGTCCAGACCAGCTACTCCAGCTAAAAATCCAAGCCACTGAGGCATTGGGCTTAATGGAGAAAGTGCGCGAGGTAGGTTGGGGAGGGTTAACGGCTAAAGAAACCGGGAGTATTGGAGGATTTATGTCCCGAATCCAAAAGAATCAAACCGGGGTTCAAGGTGTAGAAGCCTCGGAATAATGATAGAAGCAGGTGACTGGGGTGTATTGGGAACAACTGACCACGAAGACCTTCCAAGAGCATGTGTTAAACCGCATCGATACGGCGATTTTGCCCACGGGCAGTGTCGAGGCTCACGGGATGCACTGTCCACTAGGGACTGATAACATTGCGCCGATGCAGTTTGCCGCCAAACTGGAGGAACGCTATACGGACCGATTGTTAGTTCTGCCCCCGGTTCCTTATGGACACACCTGGGATCTTGCGGTATGGCCGGGCACCATCTCTGTATCCAATCGAGCCTTCAGCCAATACGTGGGGGAAGTAGGCACCAATTTGGCGCGGTGGGGTATCCGTAACATCGTCCTGATGAATGGCCATGGGGGTAACGTCGGAGCCCTGCAAGATGCGATGGAACCCATGGCAGAATCCGGCATGCGCGCCGTGCTGGTAAATTGGTGGCTGGACTATAGTAAGGATATCTTGCAAATCACGGAAGGCCAGGGACACGCAGGGGAAGATGAGACGTCGGTCATGTTGGCGATGGCGGGTTCCTGGGTCAACATGCAGGATGCTTCGTTCAATCCCTATACCCCTAAATTTCGGGTCAAGGCACAGGGGATTCAGGATAAGGCGTTGAGACATGCCACGACGGGAGATGGCCGCCGAGGCACTCGAGAGAAAGGCGAACGCATTATCGAGGTCGTGGTGGACCGTTTGAGCGAGCTACTGGATAATTTATGGGCTGACAACTTATTTACGGAAGGTCGATAGGGATGGGAGGAACTGGTGTGGAAACGATGAAGATTGCCGAGCGAGTGGGACAGTTGAGCCCTTCACCAACAATGGCAGTCGATGCCAAAGCAAAAGCCCTGGTTGCGGCCGGTCGCGATATTGTAAACTTTGGTGCGGGAGAGCCGGACTTCGATACCCCAGAAAATATACGTCGGGCAGCGGTCGAGGCCATGGAACACGGCCACACCCGGTACACGGCGGTGGGGGGGATTCAGGCCCTAAAGGCTGCGATTGTGGATCGGATGAAGCTGGATAGTGGCGTGGCGTATCATCCCGATGAAATTTTAGTGTCCGTGGGTGCCAAGCACTCCCTCTATAACGCAATGATGACCTTGGTCAAACCGGGCGATGGGGTGCTGTTGCCGGTGCCTTATTGGGTCACCTATCCCGAACAAATTCGTCTAGCCGACGGTCTGGTGCAGCCTGTGGCGATAGATCCCGCCCACCACAACGAATTGCACGCGCAAGATTTATTGAAAAATGCGACCCGTGCGACTCGAGGGCTCATTTTAAATTCGCCTAACAATCCTTCGGGGGCCGTGATTGGGGCGCAAACGTTGCGTGAAATCGCTCAATTGGCCGTGGACAATGATTGGTATGTGATCTCTGACGAAATTTATGGACGGCTAGTGTATGATGACACCGAACAGGTCTCAATCGCTTCTTTTCCCGGCATGCGAGAGCGTACGGTGGTCATTAACGGGGTGTCGAAAGCCTATGCGATGACGGGATGGCGGATTGGTTACGCTGCGGGGCCAAAGTCGGTGATTACTGCGATGAGTAACTTGCAGTCCCAATCGACGTCCAATCCTGCTACGATTTCCCAATATGCAGCACTTCAAGCCCTTACCGGACCGCAACAGGTGGTATCCGAAATGCATCGGGAGTTTGATCGGCGACGTCGGTTTGCGGTGTCCCGGATCCAAGATATTAAAGGGTTGTCCGTAGTGGCACCCAAGGGAGCGTTTTACCTATGGGTGAATATGTCGGCATGGGTCGGATCGATTCTTCATGGCAGAAAGATATTGAATGCGGATGACTTGGCGTTAGCTTGGCTCGAAGATGCGGAGGTATCGGTGGTGCCGGGATCTGGGTTTGGCATGCCCGAGTATTTTAGAATTTCCTACGCGACGTCGATGGATCGTCTGGCAACGGGACTCGACCGGATGGCTGAATATCTAGAAAGAGGGCAGGCATGACGCCTCGACAACGGATCGCCATTGTGGGACTAGGGGTCAACAACCAACCCCTGGTTCCATTTTTTCTAGACCAAAGCCATGTCGATCTGATCGTGGCAGACCGTAAGGATTCCCTTATGTTGGGTCAGATATTGACACGAATGGGCGTATCTACCGCGGATGTCGAGATACTGGGCGGGCCGGACTACCTGACAAGGTTGGCCAGGATGACGGATTTGAACCAAGTCTATGTCACCCCGGGGATGCCCAAACACTTACCGGAGTTTCGGCTTCTCGCGTCGCGCGGGACGGTTTTGACCTCCGAAACGGATCTCTTTTTGGGGAAATGTCCGGCCTCGGTGATCGGAATCACGGGTTCGGCAGGGAAAACCACCACAACGACTTTAGTGGGGGAAGCGCTCCGCAAGGATGGTCGCCGCCCAGTTTTTGTGGGTGGCAATATCGGTGTGTCTCTCCTTCCCGATTTGCCGCGCATCAACCGACGGGATTGGGTGGTTATGGAGCTCTCTAGCTTTCAATTGGAACTGGTGACGCATAGTCCTCATGGAGCTGCCCTACTCAACCTGGCCCCGAATCACCTTGATGTGCATGGGGATTTTGAAGCGTACCAGGCTGCTAAGCGCCATATTTGGGATTTTCAGTCGGAGGACGATTGGGCCATAGTGCCGAGCGAAGATTCCTTGGTATCCAAGCTACGAGAGGGGCAACGGGGTCAACCGGTGTATTTCTCGCTGAACGAGGTGCCGGCACACGGGGCGGGAATCCGAGACGGCTGGTTGGCATGGCAAGACACAGAACGTTTTGTGAAGATCGTCGAAGATGGGAAATTAAAAGTTCCAGGAATTCACAATGTGGCCAATGCCCTGGCGGCGATTGCCATCGT
>JAKADJ010000470.1 GCA_021820645.1 Bacillota bacterium | reverse complement strand
TGGCGGTCTTCAATTGACGTTCGGCCTCTTGTACGGAAAAATGTTCTTCCAAGATATCGTTGAAGAACTCTTTGACCATAGCGTGATTGGCCTTAGATCGCAGGACCCGGTCGATGAGCCGAAATATAGGAATGTCGCGCAACTGGTCGGCGATAATCTCCTTACGGGCGCCGACATCGGCCTCAACAAACTCGCGACCGAGCGCCGTGAGATAGAGGTCCCCTTCCTTAACTTCCGATAGATTAAAGAGCTCGGCGGTCTCTGTTACGGGTAATAAGTCGTCGACTTCCAAAAAGAGCTCCGATCCCAAGTGATAAAGGTCGTCTCGCCCGCCGCGATCGGCCACCAATTCCAAGAGCCCCGATAGCATCGATAAATGGCCATAGGGAATGGGTTTAAGGCGAGGACGCTCGGGGTTTCTGGTTTCGGTGATCTCGGCTAACTCTTCTTCTTCGGCTTCCTCGTCGGACCAACCGGTGACCAATTTGTACACAGTGTCCACCATTTGCAAAAAGTTGTGGGACTTTCGGTTGCGCGGGTAGGGCAACGCGACGGGCAGATCGGCGACGATTCGCGCCGGATTTTTGGATAAGATAATGATCCGGTCCGCCATGAAAACCGCCTCTTCAATTCCGTGGGTCACCATTAAAATGGCGCGGGTCGGGATCTTAGACTCTAACCAGAGGTCTAAGAGCTCGGAACGCAGGTTTTCTGCGGTCAGGTAGTCTAACGCCGAAAACGGCTCATCCATGCATAGCATCTCGGGTTCGACTGCCAGGGCGCGGGCAAAGCCCACGCGTTGGCGCATACCCCCGGAAAGTTCTTTCGGGAAGGCATCTTCATAGCCATTGAGCCCGATAATATCAATGAGACGCACTGACCTTTCATGGCGCTCTTCGGGAGGGACCCCTTTGGCGGCTAATCCCAACTCGACATTTTGCAGCACGGTTAGCCACGGATAGAGTGCAAACGACTGAAACACCATGGAAGCATTGGGATTGGGTCCAGTGACGGGGCGTCCCCGATACAGGACTGTACCAAAAGATGGCTCCGCAAGACCCGTCACGATGCGCAGTAAGGTCGATTTCCCCGATCCCGAAGGACCCAAGAGGGCGATGAATTCGCCCGGATGAATTTCCAAGGTGATGTCATCTAAGATGCGGATGTCGTAGTTATCCGGCTGCACGTACATCTTAGTCACCCCAAGCATACGGATTAGGGCTTCGTTCTTGGTCGATTTAATCATCGATAGGGCCTCCTATTCATAAGGCTTTTTTCTCCGTTATGACGATAAGGTATAGCGTTCTGCGGCCCGATTGTATAAGGGTCTCCAAATTAGCCGATTAATGACCACCACGACCACCGCTAGACTGGATGTCGCGAGTAACAGAAGAGGGAAACGGCCTGCTGTCGATGCCTGGGCGATAAGCGAGCCAATCCCAAAAGTGGTATACACATGACTCTGGAAACTGACATATTCGGCGACAATACTGGCATTCCATGCGCCTCCCGCCGCGGTAATGAGACCGGTGATAAGGTAGGGATAAATCGCGGGTAAAATCAGCGTGGTCCACACCTTGACCCGCCGGAGCCGAAACATTTGGGTTGCTTCGCGCAGATCTTCGGGGATGGCGGAGGCCCCCGCAATGACATTAAATAGCACATACCACTGAGTGCCCAGCACCATGAGCAACACCGCGGCAGAGGAGAGACCGCCCTGTAAATGGATTAATAAGGCGACGATGCCGGGGAATAGAGCGGTGGCCGGTACCGAAGCGGCAATCTGAGTGACTGGGGTTAAGGCCCGGGCCCATTTTCGGTTCATCCCAATTAAGACACCAACCGGTACCGTCCACACCACAGAAATCGCTAACGCCGTGACCACCCGCAACAGCGTGGCTCCGGTCGCTAAAAATACCAACGTGACTTGACTCCACGATAGATGAGCCGCCAGCCGCACGGTGCCTTGCAGAGCGATAACCAATACCAGGATCACGGCGATGATGAGGACGGTACGCAAGAAGGTCGCGAGCATGGGGATGGGTCCGGCCCGACGAAATGTCGGCACGGTGTCTCCAAAGAATCTGTCTGTCCATTCCAAAAAGGGTGCCCAGACCCGCTCTCCCACCCACGCCACGATTTGGGACCGGCGTAAGATCATCAACACCGCCGAGCGCACCCGGTTGTCGCCTTCCACTAATTCCATCTTAAATTTGTCTGCCCAGGCCAACAGAGGACGCCAAATGATCTGGTCCATCAGCACAATGACGGCTACTAGGGTCACCAGCCCAAGAATTTCGGCTAACCAATCCGCCCGATTGGCGGCGGCTTGCAAATACGATCCGAGTCCGAGCAACTGATAATTGCGGCTCCCCAGCGAAAACATTTCGGCGGCCATTAAAAAGAACCAGCCACCGGCCCAAGACATCATCGAGTTCCAGACTAAGCCCACCATCGAATAGGGCAGTTCGAGGGTCCGAAAACGTTGCCAAGCTGACAAGTTAAGAGACATCGCAGATTCTTTCAGATCGCGCGGGATGGTGATGAGGCCATGGTACAGCGCAAACACCATGTTCCAGACTTGTCCGGTA
>JAKADJ010000469.1 GCA_021820645.1 Bacillota bacterium | reverse complement strand
CCAGGTCAGGGCCTTTTCTGCGTGGGGCCACAGATCGTCCATCATCGCCTGGTCATCGGTTCGCTGCCAGGTGTCGATCAGCAACATCAAAAAGAGCGGTGTCACGTCTGCCGACCCATAATAGCGCGAAAAAGGGACTTGACCCGACCGCGCCATCTCGCCCCAACGCAGTTCGTGGACGATCTTACCGGGTTCTTCTTCTCGAGTGGGATCGGTCTTCGTGCCTTGATAGTGGGCTAAGGTATAGAGGACATTCCGCGCGATTTGGGGTTGCCACGTGAGCCAGGCATAGGCCGACAAGATAGCATCACGCCCAAAGAGGGTGCCAAACCAGGGTAAACCCGCCATGGGGACGGAACCTTTACCAAAGTCGGTGAGCAGTAAGGAAAAGTCGGCTTGGGAACGGTGTACTACACGGTTCCACGGATCGTGTTGGAGGTCAAAGTGGGGGATGGAGATTTCGGCCGGAATCGCGCTGGATAGAATATCTGGCACGGGATTCTCCCACCGTATGGACATCACGAGTTCTCCTTGAGCGGATTCGGGCGAGATAGCCCAGGTCCAGCGTCCGGGATTCTTCTGAGTGGGTGTTAATGACGCCGAGACGGTGACGGACCGAGTCACACCATCTAATCCCGGATAAAGAAAGCGCATGCCATCGGGGGTGGCGTTACGTTCAACACGTCCTCGCTGTCCGTTCGTGGACCCCCGAAGAGCAAAGATATCGACAAAGTCGGCATCGAATCCGGTTGACAGAATCCATGGCTCGGTGGCGCCATAATGGCGCCAGTGCCACCGATCTTCTAAACGATCCGAATACAGGGTCACAGTGCGTTGAATGATGCGGGTTAATCCCGTGTGTTGGATCACATAGGTAAACTCCATGTGGTTAGGACCCGTGTTCTGGTACACAGGGATCAAGGGATCGTCCTGATCGGTGTGCCACCGATACTGTGAGAGCATCCGGGTGTCGTGTAGATAGATGCCCTGCCGGCTTAAGGTCGTGTTGATGCTGCCATCGGGTGAGAAAATGGCAAAGGTGTGCCCCGACTTCAATACCGGTTCGGCCGGGTCGGTCCGAGGTGTGAGATACATAGCGGGGATTCCGGTTGAGTCGCGAATTTGCAATTCGCCAGGTAAAACTATCGGCGTGCGCCGATTTCCCGCAATCGCCTCGATGAGTCCCGCCGCCAGAGCGTACCCGATTTGCCGAAGATTGGGGGACACCGTGGTTAACGAGCGCGTCATTGGGGGCCGACGCCAACCCAGATCGAGGGCCAGGATAGACATTTGGCGCGGGACGTGCACCCCTTCGGTTTGGCACCAGGTGAGAGCCATTTCCGCTAAGACCAGAGAATCCGTTAACAATGCGCTGGGGCGATAGCTAGCGGGGGATGTCATCCGAGCGATATCTTCATAGGCTTCGGGTCGGCTAGGATCAAGAGCCAGAGTGAATCCTTGGACCTCAAGTTCTTGCATGACCTGTTCGATGGCGTCACGCCTGCTATCGGATTGATGCACATCATGGAGATAGAAGATATGTTGGTGACCGAGAGTCATTAAGTAGTGAATGGCAGTCTTGGCATCTATAGCCCATTCGGTGGTATAAGACACGGCGCCTTGGAAGGGAGATCCGTAGACGACGACGGGGACTCCATCTGGAGAAGACAATTCCCGTTGAATAATCTCGTCGGGATCATCTAACAGGATAATGCCATCGACCCGCCGGGACCGGACCAAAGTCTTCACATACGACAGAGAAGATTCTTCGGGCGGAGACAGCAGCATAAGGTGATGGTGGTGATCGATCGTGGCCGCCATCAGGCCGGATAAGAGTGCCGACGGGAAAGCATCGGCGGCCAATGCCTCAGGCAGCAACACTCCGATGGTATCGGAGACTCCGCGCACTAACGTCCTGGCCCGAGCATTGGGCACATATTGTAGGGCTTCCGCGGCTTGACGTACGCGATCCGCGGTGGCTTTAGAAATATTGCCCCGATTATTCAATACATAGGATACCGTCGAGGGCGATACGCCCGCCAACTTTGCCACATCCGCAATGCCAACAGGTCCGGGTTCGGTGGACATGGATCACCCTCCAGGAATTTAGTGAAACGATTCAGTGAAACGTTTGAATTAATGAGAATAATATGACATACTATGGCTAGAATTTCTACTGGGCACTCGAATTATATTGATGTCGGGAACATACTCCACGTGTCCACACTGCGATCTTTCCTGCTGATTCCCGCACCAGTGATTCGACGACCGATCTGTTGATGCTGTGGCATGCAGTGGATTTTTTGACCGGGGGAATTAACCGTTGGATGTATGACTCTAAGGGAGGATAAATCGTGCGCGACTTAACGAAGTTTCGTAAGAGCGGCATGGGAGTCCTGAGTGCCGCGCTATTGGCGACCACATTAGCCGGGTGCGGATCGACGGCTAGTGCGCAAGGAAAAAATGTGACGCTGGTGTTTGCGACCCAAGGTCTTGGTACCGAAGCCCAAGCGACGAGTGCAGCGGTAACCGCGTTTGAGAAAATTCATCCTCACATTCACGTGAAGATTGAAACCCTATCGGCTTCATCG
>JAKADJ010000468.1 GCA_021820645.1 Bacillota bacterium | reverse complement strand
CACAATGGACCCGATCACCCAAGCCGTCGAGTTGATGCCAAGCGCGCGCCCTAATTGTTGCTTAGGGAAGGCATGAACGATAATGGGGGTGGCCGTGGCAAGCGCTAAAGCGGCGCCTACACCTTGCACAAAACGAAACGCAATCAAAAATGCTCCCGATGGCGCATAACCGCATAACATGGTAGCCACGGTAAAAATGAGGAGGCCCAGCATAAAAATTCTTTTGGTGCCAATTACATCGGACCACCGGCCTGCAGGGAGCAAGAAGACTGTGCTGGTGATAATGTAGGCCGTGAGGGTCCAAAGCCCGGTCGTAATCGTAATGTGTAGTCCCAACATTAAGCGAGGAAGGCCGACAATTACGATCGTGGCATCCACATTGGTAATGAAGGCGACCAGTGTCATCACTAGGAGAATCCACCATTTTCGATGATTAATATCAATGCTCATTTTTCTATGGTCCACCTCAATTTAATTTGGATAGTTGCTATACAAACAGAATAGAGACCAACCATGAGGATACTCCCTGAGCGCCTGGTTGGCAATGGGGAAATACTCCACCCGTCCCCCCGCAACAGTACGTGCCATCGACGTTGGTCCGACGCGCGCCCTCTCCACGAATATCCTTCGCGTAGATCTTTTACGTTCCGTCGATCTCCCTCAGCAATTCGAAGGTAGTCTGATGGTACTCAATGCATGATATACTTGTAGGCACAGATGAGATGGGTAGAAGGTCGTATATTCTTTACGCCAAAAGGTTGATGGGCTAAATGTTGCACTCGGCTATCGAGCAGCAGATAAATCGACTGCGGTTATTTTGTTCCCAAGCACATATTACCGATTGTATGATTTTTGGTTCAGCCACGCGGGACGATTTTAGTGCGGTGAGCGATGTCGATGTCGTGGTGGCATTTGATAAAGACCAGAGGGTGACCTTTTTTCGATTAAATCACCTTGCGGAAGAGATGGCAGAGATTTTGGGTCGTCCTGTCGATCTTCATACGTGGGCAGAGATTCACCCAAAATTGCAAAGGAAGATTCAAAAAGAAGGAGTGTCTGTGCTTGAGCGCCCCGCGGGATGATGATGTTATCATCGAAGCCGTGGTAGACGCAATCACCACAATTCTTGCGTATACAGCGGACCAAACTTTGGAGACATTCTTGGCTAACCGCATGATGAAGGACGCCGTAGCTACAAACTTAGAAGTGGTTGGTGAATCCGCCAGCCAGTTGAGCCCAGTCTTAAAAGATCAGCACTCCCACATCCCGTGGCATGACATGATGGGTTTCCGTCATCGCTTGGTTCACCATTATGGCGGATCGGATTGGTCCGTGGTATGGGAAACAATCCGCGTGGATTTAACGCCGTTTCTCGAGCAATTAATGGCCTTACAAGACCCGGGCTAAATGGATGCGCGGGTGTTCCCGTTCCGTTCCACCTGGATATCGGGGATCTTGTTTTTTATCGGTTCGGATTGTGCTTCAATTCGTTCATGATCTCGTCAAACACGCGCCAAGCCTCTGCTCGCTTAGGTGCGTCGGTGTCCGGGTCGGCCATGGTGATTAGTGCTTTCCATAGGGCCCATCCTCGAGCGCGCGCCCACGTTCCCTCATCCATCGCTAGACATCGACGGAACTCCTCTCGGATGGCAGGCGACAAGAACGTCCACGCGATGGCCAGGTCGCACGCGGGGTCGCCCACTCCCAAACACCCAAAGTCGATGACGGCTCTAAGGTGACCATCCCGCACTAACAGGTCGAGGGATGCATGTCCCCGTGCACCCACACCGGCGAAGTCTCCCAAGACCCATTTAGCGCGACTTCCCAGACCGCCGTCGAGGCTTCGGCGTCGATCCGACCATCGAGTTCCCGGACCGCTTACCGAGTTTCCTGGTCATAGACACCGATGTGGCCGCCCCGATAGAAATTATGAGGTCCCGGCGGCGGGCCGCCCGCAGCATCGATCTTCTGCAACGCAACCAGAAAGTGCGCCAACTCGGCTGCGAAGGCCCGACCATCGGGAATGCAAGCCACTTGCGCGGTTTCCCCATCAATCCACCGATAGACGGACCACGGCCAGGGGTACCCATCGGACGGCCTGCCCTCCGCCACCGGCGTCGGGATGGCCACGGGTAAGCGAGCGGCCAACTCCGGAAGCCATCGCTGCTCTTTCGTCACTTGTGCGGCGTAGGCGGCGTGGCTGGGCAGCCGGACCGTGAGCTCTGTTCCCAGACGAAAGGAGCGGTTGTCCCAGCCACCCGGTTCGATGGGGCGAATGGAGAACGTCCTCCATTGGGGAAACTGCTGGTCGACTAATCGACGAACCAGCGCGACATCAATATCCATCGGGTGGCACCCTCCTCATTGGCATTTTCTCCCGTGCGAGGCGCGGGAGCCCATACCCCCGCACCCTTGCGGCGACGAGTTGTTCGATTCCGTGACCTCATAGCACCCATTGATGGGCGTAGAGACGCGCATACACGCCGTCCCGCGCCAACAAGGCCTCATGGGTGCCTTGTTCGGCAATGCCGTCGGGCGTTAGCACCACAATCCGCTGCGCATGGCGGACCGTCGAGAGCCGCTGGGCAGCGC
>JAKADJ010000031.1 GCA_021820645.1 Bacillota bacterium | reverse complement strand
CTGAAGGACATCGTCCAACGCACTTTGAGCCAAAGTCAGCCACTTGCTCCGTCCCGTGATCTGAGCGCCCAAGAGAAGTCCTTCAGCCAACGTCGCCAGTTTATTCGGGACCCGCCCAGGAACTCCTGGCCTATCGTTGAATCCTCCCGTCTCCTCGTCCCACAATTGGCTTATCAGGTAATCCATGTTGCGTTCGACGGCCGAGACAATTTTTGACGGGCCAAGCACCGGGACGGATCTCATAAGTCCTAAACTTGCAGCCGCTTCGTGCGGCGTCCCGAGCGTCCCCGGGTTCGCTTCAAATCGGGAATTGGGATAGTTGCCTTCGGGCAACTGCGCGTCGATGAGATCTGATGCGGCTCCGAATACGCGATTGCGCCACCGAAAGTTTCCCGTCTTCTGCCAAAGTTGGGAGTAGCCCGTAAGGAGCCCTTCATATCTCCAGTCCAAGCCTGGTCCCGTGAATTGGAAGCACGACTGCCACCAGTGCGAAACGGGACCACCGTAACCGTTCGGTTGTCTCATGCTTTCTAACCAATCATCCAATGCGCCAATAGCGCCATTAACATCCATTAGGGCGACACCCTCCGATGTTCTTAAATTTTCTCGTCGTGGACGTTTTTGTCACGCGGGCGCGTTCAGGGCATGATCCGATTTGCGGCCCCGACGAAAGAAAATAGGCTGACTCCGTTCAAGGGATCGATAATCCGAGAAAGTTGGCTCGCAATCTTCGCGTTCGGCCCACTTCCTCCATAAATTTCATCAATTTCCTGTTTCAGCGTTCCGAAATTAGCCTTGCGAACCACCTCGAAATGGTGGCTTGCACGTTGAGCGGGGGGTTGGGAACTATAGGCATTCAATAGTGGTTTCTTTATGTCCCATCGCGTTGGGATCTTTAACACGGGTTCCGTATTGGGGCCCGTCGGAAAGTTTATGGAAGGATCCCCAACGTCTACGGTGCGACTATACTCCGCCCATTCCCAGACGTGGGTGAAATCTATTTCCCGTGACGCCGCCCGTACAACTACGTTTGTAGCGTCATGATCCACATGGCCGCCTTCAAGAGCATGTACGTAAACGCGATGCGGCCTCACCTCGCGAAAGACATAATTAACGTCTAATAGTAGGTATGGCATATAGCGATATAACGTCCCGTCAGGAAATCCCAGAAAACACATCCGGTGTCTAGGAATTCCCAACACATCGGCGGCATTAAAAGCCTCTCGATATCTCTGATCCACGTATTGCGCTTGATTTTTGACCCGGGTAAACCACCCCTTTCCCCGTCCGTTGGTGGTGAACACGAGAAACACGTGATCCCCTCGACGAACATGCCCGGCTAAAAGCCCACCAATTCCGATGACTTCATCATCGGGGTGAGCCGCAAAGACCAAAATGCGCCGACTTGTGTTGTCTGATGGCGATAAGTGCTTGATATCGCGACCTAACATCTTTTGGGGATATCGGCATTGTCCTCGCACCCAGTCCGTGAATTGAATCAACACACCCAATTCCACCAGCGCTCCTCCATTCAATGGGCGACATCATGCATTCTCGCTCCTAGCCCTGCTTCGACCAAAGGATGCGCCCATGGCTATCGATAGTACTCAGAGTGGCGTAGACTTCCCGAACACGTCGGTAAGTCTCATGCCAGGTCTTAGCCTGGGTGGCCTTCGTGGCATTGGTCCCGAGCCACTGGCGCTTCAAAGGATTTCTCGCCAAATCGTCCATGGCCGCAGCTAATTGCTTAACGTCTCCTGGGTCTACTAAAACCCCATTCATTTCGTCCACGAGTTCCGGCAGCGCCCCTGCTCTCGAAGCGATGACCGGACGGCCGCTAGCTTGAGCCTCTAAGGCCGAAATCCCGAACGACTCTGTCTTGGACGGAACCACGGCAACGTCACACGCTTGAAAGGCTTCGGCGATTGAGCTTTGCGGGAGTAGACCAAGAAATCGGACGCGCCCCTGGTGATACAGTGGTTCCAACATGTGTTTAATATGTTCCTCGTAGGCACTTTCCCCCTCTTTGCCGCCCCATAATGTACTAGAGCCTGCAAGAACCAGATGCACGGAAGAATTCCTCCGAGCCACCTCACAAAAGGCCTCGGTCAGCTCACTCACCCCCTTCAACGCATTAATCGCGCCACAATAGAAAAACAGTATTGATGTCTCGGGTACTCCCCATTTAGACCGCAACGACGCCCGAGATGCCGACCATCTCTCTGGGTTAAATATTTGTAAATCCACACCGTTAGGTACTACGTGAATCCCTCCCCACTCCCCAAAGGCCCCTTCAAGACGCCGTTTCATAAATTGGCTTGGCGCTATGACGACCGATGCCGCCCTTTTCACCGTCTCAAAGTCTCGAGGTTGCCACGCCCCATGAGAAGAATCGACGCCTCGATACATGGGATCAGAGTGGAAATGCATGATTTTCCATTGGGACCGCAACGCCCGAAAATATGCGTAATCATGCGCATGAATCACGTCGTATTTCTTGGTCCTCGTTCTCGATGCATAAGCTCCATGAAGCCGAAAGTCGAGTTGTCGACCCAATACCGAGATCTTGGCCCATGACCACCAGGGAAGGGTGAGCAACTCAACGCCCTCCCAGGACGATGTCCACGGCACTGCCCCGGCAGTGGCCACCGTCACCTGGTAACCATCAGAAGCTTGTAGCCGCGCAATCTCTAGGGCTGTGCGAACAATTCCGCTTGCGGGTTCTTGGCTAGGATCACGCGGAAGACGTACCTCGCCCAGCAAATGTAAAATCTTCACGCCAGATCCCCCCCTCGCACGTTTAGCCCCCAATCTCTTTGATGGGACACCTCATAAAAGAGATTTAAATATGCTTCTGCCGCCGTATCCCACGAATACCGCCTCGCATAGCGCTTTAAGTCATCGGTAGGGGGAAGACTGGCTGTCCCGTTTAGGACTTCAAATATCGCGTTAGCCATCGTAGACACGTCGGGCGCAACGACACTGGCGTAATCCGACAGTATTTCGGGAAAAGCCCCTTGGTTGGTTACCACCGCAGGCGTTCCAACAGCCATGGCCTCCAACGGAGGCAATCCAAACCCTTCATACAAGCTGGCGGAGACGAATACATCACTCGCCGCATACAGCGCCGCCAATAATGCGTCGTCAGCGTCATCAAAAAACAACACGTCCTGACTTGGAGTTAATCGGAACTGACTCAGCACCCCAAGCGTGCGCTTCCGATCATCCGGAAGTTTTGCCCGGCCAACCTTCAACAATTGTGCCTTCGGATACACCTCTTTTATCTCGCGAAACACAGCGATCAGAAGCGACAAATTCTTTCTGGGCGCGTCGTCTCCTGCGTAAATAAGAAAGGGCCCATCAGCGAGTTCAGGGACACGCGAGGCGACGATGACCCGAGACGCCTCGCGGTTGAGCGACCAACGAAGGAACACCTCACTCACGCCTAAATAGACCACCCGAATTTTTTCAGCAACTGACGGAACGAGCGCCTCTAAACGATTACCCGTAAAGACCGAGTCCACTACGACTCGTGTGGCATTTGAAAGTGCCCGAAAATGCGGCAGGATGAGCGCACGCTGCCACCCAAGCACTCGAGAATCCTCCGGACAATCCCAAAATCCTACGTCGTGCACGGTGACGACACTCGGCAACGCCAGTCGTTTTAGCGCGGTAGCACCCCCGGTGCGCGGTAGATATACCAGATCGACATTGGCCTCGGTGCAAAGACTGCGGGGGTAGCGGCGAATCATCGGGAGAGATGACGTCTCAAAATGAGCCACGCTGGAAATGGTGTCTTTCTGCCACCGTGTCGTCAGCTCACGTAAAACACGACTGATGCCACCATGCTGATCTAGGGATTCAGAATTAGCGATGGCCACTTTCAGCATGGGCCTCATAACGAGTCTTCCTTTCTTGGCATCCAGATAGATAGTCGATACGAGGCCAATCGTGGTGTCGTAGAGAGATAATGCCGGCGAACACCACACACCCCCCAGTCCTCCATGCCAGGCCTTCGAAGCCAGGCCCCAATTCGCATGACGATACCAAACACCTTGGACGCGTGGGTGTATAAATAGTACCGCTCCCGGATACGCCAACTATCAGGTGGCCTCAGCGCCCTACCTTCACGAGTCGCGAAGGTATACACGATGCTTGCCTGACCTGGCCATTCTGGCTGTGATCCGAAAAATGCCAAGGCCTCCCGAAAAGGTCCCCCCATGTCACTACACTCGTCTTCCTCGCGTGGGATGAGTCCGATGATGGGTGTCCATGGGCTAATACAGACCAAGCGTTGAACCTTTGAGGCATGAGCGTGGGCCCACACTAAGCTCAACGCGTATTGCCAAGCCATTTCGGATGGCAATGGCCGGTGGTCGGCACCGTTTAGAGACCACGTGACTTGCATGTCTTGCCCCTCCTTGCACCAGCGCTCTACCGCCACCCAAAGACGCCTTGCCGAAAACCGGATGTCGGTGATGCCGCGGCCACGCGACACGCATCCTCGAGATTTCGGGCGATCACATCCCATGAATATTTCGAAACCACGTGCTCGCGACCAGCTCGTCCCATCGCTTCACGTTCCTCTTTGTGACGAACCATCCACTCAATCCCGTTATGCAACGACGGTACACTTCCTGGCGTCGTCAAAAGGCCCGTTTTCTTGTGAAGAACAACCTCCCGCACTCCCGGCAAATCGGACGCGACCACCGGCGTACCACACGCCATCGACTCCACTAAGACCATGCCAAACGATTCAGTAGCAGAAGAAGGTAGTACGGTGACATCGGCCGCCCGATAATATATGGCAAGTTCATCAGTTGTTAGTGACCCCACAAAGCGAACGCGAGACCCAATCCCCAAGCGACTCGCCAATGTCACAAACTCTTGGCGCAGGTTTCCATCTCCGGCGATGATGCCGGTAATGTGCGGAAGCGCTGCAAGGGCTTTCAAGAGCGCCGGAACATTCTTAAAACGATGGGCCCGATCCAAAGCCCCAACGAACAAGACAATGGGATCGGATGTCGATGGCCCGATGATTTGACGGGCCACCAACCGTTTACCCGGAGCAAAATTTGTGGTGTCCACACCATTGGGAACTTCAACATCTGGCACTCCAGGGAATAAATAGCGGAAGTGATCGTGGCTCACGGACACAATGACGGAAGCCCATGAAAGAACGAGAGGTTCCATCGTCCGGTTATAGGCTCGAAACAGAGCACGTTTGATTGGCTGGGTCTCCTCAAGGCGATTATGATAGGTCACCATGATAGGAATATGCCATCGTCGTGCCGCAGCCAGCACCATTTCGGCGCCAAAGATAAAGGGATAATGCAAATGAATCAGGTCGTACCCGCGTAGTCGTCGCGAAAGGCTTGGTGCGAATCCAGCATTCCCGAAGGCGAGTAGAGGCCGAAGGTACTCCACAGGAAACGGTGCGCTAATCTCCATGCCCCCCGCCCGCGCAAGAGTAAATACGGTAATTTGGTGTCCACGCTCCCAAAGAAGCCTGGCGTTGTGATAAGCCACATTGCCCGCCCCACCGTAGTACGGCGGGAAGGTAGCAGTAACCACGGCAATCCTCATAACATTCGCTCCTCTTGAGCATCCCCATAGGCAATCGACGCGCGTACAGGACGCACGAATTCGTAAACACGCTTTACATGCGGTAATAAGCGCTCGGACATCGGAGATGAAATCAGTTGCTTTAACGGCAAATCCGTCGTGCAGTCCCTTAAGATGTCGAAATCCGTGCGCACCTTGATAGGCTTTAGCTGCCTACGAAGTCCGCGTAGCCTCCATAACCGGGACCCTATCCAAATACTTGCCCCAAGACGGGCCCCCAAATAGCGGGGACCCTTCACGAGCGCGAAAAACCAGGTTGCGCTCGCGGTCAGGATGAGACTTGGTATCATTCGTATTAATGCGGGTACGGAAAACAGTTTATAAATGGTCCAAAATCTATGCCTCTCCAGCCAATAGAACTTTGTAGGAGACAAATTCAAATCGTAATCATGGATCACGACCGCATCTGCCACGCAATAGAGAGCCATACCCATCAGACGGGCACGGAGGCTTAATTCTGCGTCTTCCATGTACATGAAGATCTCTGGATCGAAGCCCCCTGTTTTTATCCAAACATCCCGTGTGGCTACGATTACGGCTCCTGACAATAAAGGAACGGCAAACGTATTGCGGTAGCGGGAAGGTGGTTCACCAAAATACTGACAACTAACGATGCCCGAGGTGTGGATCGTATTACCGCATGCATTAATATTTCCGTTAGGAAGGGTAAGTTTAGGGGTGACAAATGAGTCTCGACTCGATTCCACAGCGTCCAGCAAAAGGCGAATGCTTCCCTCCGTAAACCGAACGTCCGGGTTCGACACCATGACCACTTCGGCCCGAGACTTCCTGACACCGAGGTTCGCCGCAAATCCGTACCCGAAATTTTGACTCTGAGCGAGAACCCTCACTTTAGGGTAATTCTCGCGAATCCAAGAGCAGGTCTCGTCGGATGAGTCGTTATCGACCACAATGATCTCGGTTTCATCGCCAGTTTGGTTTACGATACTTTCTAAACAATGACCGATGATACTACGACTGTTATAAGTTACGAGTATGACGGCTAAGGCTTTCAAGATTGGTTTTCACCTCCTCAATCGGCGATGAGGCGTGACTCCGAGTTAATTCGAGGAGTTCGTCCGTCACCCGCACGGCAAAATGCTCCAGCGTGTTGAGAATCGTCCCTGTTACCCCAAAGAGAAGTCCGACCACCAAAAGGATAGTCCCCAGCATCGTCGACAGAGGAGGAATGACATGACGAACCTGTAATATGTGAAAGGAGTTATAACCAAACAACAGCCCTATCACGACAAAACAGAATCCCGGAACGGAAAAAAACAGGAGCGGCCGCCGACGTGCAATCAGCCCGACGATAGTGTCGATTATTGTAAGACCGTGCCGCACCGGGTTCCGTTTGTTGCCGTCCAAATATTGAACATGAATGGGGACTTCAACAATTCGGAGTTGAGCACTTTTCAACAAAAACTGCATTTCCGATTCAACCGAAAGCCCCGCCGAACGGAATCGTAGCGAGCGTAGCGCTTCTTTGGAAAAGGCACGGTAGCCCGTCTGAGAATCGGTCAATCGAACCCCACTGGCCTGATTGGTAATGACGGTCAGAACAATTTGTCCAATCTGACGCCACCAAGGGATTGCGCGCCGGTCGTCGGTCAAAAAACGTGATCCCACCACCACGTCGGCTAATCCACCGAGTATCGGGGCCGCTACCACACCAATTTCAGCGGGGTCATGTTGGGCATCTCCATCTAAAATGACGGTGGCTTGCGGCAGGTAAGCCAAAGCTTCCTCAAATCCTACGTTTAGGGCAGCCCCCTTCCCCCCCTGAATGGGTCGACGCACCACCACGGCTCCTGCCGCTTCTGCCAGATCGGCCGTATGGTCAGAGGAACCATCATCCACAACAATAACCACATCACAGTAATTCCGTGCGGAAAGCACCACACTCCCGATAAATCGGGCTTCGTTATGGGCAGGTATTACAGCTACCACCCGGCCAGACGTAGTATCTTGAGAATAAGTTAGAGTTTCCATTTAGTAATCCTCCTACCGAGAGACCCGTCGTAGACTACTGAGAACAAGGTCGAAAATATGGCCTCTGGACACATGGGGTAGTCTTTCATGAGGATTCATTCCCATGAATGGCCCCTCTTGTTTCCGCGCGGACTTAGCAAACGTCGTGCAAGACTCTAAACCGACCGCGAATACAGCCTAGATTTGGTATATAATGGGCAAAAGGAATAAGAAAGGGAGCTTCAATGACCGCCAATCGATCATTTCGCATTGTTGTTGTCGAAGACGAAGATTTATTGCGAGAGCTACTGATCGCCTCTTTGGGTAAGATCCCGTCGCTAACAATCGTGGGCTCATACAAAGACGGAACATCGGCGGTTCGGGCAGCGGATGAGGACAAGCCAGACGTGGCGTTACTAGACATTAATCTCGGCCTAGGGTGGAACGGAGTCGAAACCGCTCTACAATTACGCAAGTCGTTGCCCTCCATCGGCATCGTCTTATTGTCCAACTATGCTCACCCGGAACTTTTGTCCAGTCTTCCAGAATGGGCCCTACCGGGTTGGTCGTATCTACTGAAACAGTCCGTTCGAGACCTGTCTACGTTAACCAGAGCCATTGAAGGTGCGGCAACCAATCTGGTTGTCCTTGATCCCGAACTGGTCAAATTGTCTCAGCTCCGCAGACACCAGGCCACCCAACATCTCACACCTCGCCAAATGCAAATTTTAGAGTTGGTCGCCCAAGGTTACACCAATGCTGCCATCTCTAAGGCCCTCTTCCTCTCGGAGAAGTCCGTCGAGAATCACCTGACAAGCATCTACTCCGCCCTTGGCATTGACAGCAGCAATCCTGACCACCATGCGCGCGTGAAAGCAACGCTTCTGTTCATGTCAAACGGGACTGTGCGCCGTCAATCGTCATAATCCTCGTTGCCGCTGGACGGGTGATTTGAAGGCTTGGGCGCTGCCGTCTTCCTCCGAGACAATCGCCCGGTATGCCTCACAGCTGCTTTTAGCGGACACAAGGGAAATTCCTAATCGGCGCATTTTTTGCGCAAACCCATCAAGAACGTCCATTTGATACCGCCATGTACCGCCAACCCTAAATTTGAAAGTTCCCCATGTTTCGCGCCCTGGCTGTCCGGGAAAATCGACGCCTCGATATTTAGCGACCGCCCGCGTAATCACACGCCACACCCTAATAAGGCGCGGTGGGCTTAATACGATCACCATATCCGCATGATTAGCCCAAGATACGCATAACCCTCCGTACACAGCCTCACAAATCCACTTGTCTTGCTCTCTTATAGAGTCCCATTTGATTTCCCGTATCTCCTCCGACATTGAAACGAACTCGTCCGAGTCGAGGTCGTACCAGGGTATGCCTAGTGCCTCAGATAATCGCGTAGCCAAGTGAGATTTTCCACTACCGGGTGCCCCAATTACGTAGATTCGTCTAAGCTCGGACACAAAAACGCCTCTCCATTTCCTCATACTATTTTAATGGGGCAATGAGACCCTTAGTTTACTCGGCTGTTTTGACACGATAATATCCAGCGCCTGCCAACACTGACTTAGCCATATATCGCCAAAACGCTTCGTCGTACGGAACGCCGTTCCCTGATACCCCGTGGATACGCATGGCAACAGGAAAGGGCGGTAGGCCTAGGGTTCCAACGGCTGCGGCATAGGCTTTTCCCAAGATCCAGTCAGGCCGATCAGCGTTCAAATGAACATCCTGCAAATGTCGTAAATAAAAGGCCTTGTCCATCTTGTAAAATCGGGTGTCAACCCACCCCTTACGCCACGCGGACCGTTCTGACATGACGACCGGCCGACTCCGCGTCAGATACTCCAACAAATCAAAGTTCTGGACGACCAACCGTCCAGTGACTTTAAAGAACCCGGAGGCCGACGCAATTAATCGACTATTGTGTAGCGCGTAACGGATTATCTCACCTTCTCCATATCCTCGGCCTTTTAAGTGAGCCTCATGATTTCCGTTAAAGCTAATGACTTCGAGTTGTTTACTTAGAGATGAAGCCCGCATTATCAGTGGGGTGTAATTGACCCCGTAACCACTGTTTTCGCAGAAGACAAGCCGGGTGGCCCGCGTCTGGTCCATCCAATATTCCAACGCCAAACGGTACTGAGCCCATCGTTGATTGGGATCAAGCGCAACCAACCTCGGTAACGGCGGAGGAGCAATAGTCGCCGTAAGAAGAACGGGAAGAAGGCAACCTCTATTCCGAGTCCGGGCAACTCCCCTAAACATGGTGACCTCGCCACCCTCACATCCGCCGTTAGGATGCGGCTTATTTCTTCCATATCATTTATAGCGAGAACAAAAGCGCGATTGTAGGGCACTAGCCCCTGATTACCCCAGGGGCAGCCCCTCAACAGCCCTGATTCAACGGCGAGAGCCCCAACGTAACCGACTTAGCAATCCCTTTTGCACCATTTGGCCAGAATCTCACAAGATGAGTGCACGTGGGTTGAGGCATCAAATCCACACCCTCCTCGAAGATTTCTGAAGTCATCTGGGGTTAGGTCTTCGGGAGAGATTGGTCGGAAAAATTCTTATCCCAATGGGGAAAGGCGCTCTACGGAGGTCACATGGTTTAGCAGCGGCAAACGCAAGTGAAATTGTGGGATTGGGAGGGTTAAAACCCCCTCATCACTCCTCATAAATCATTTTCACCGTCATGCCCCCGTCCACCATGAGATTGGCTCCCGTAATGAAGTGAGCTCTCGGCGACGCGAGAAACATGACGGCCTCAGCAACATCTTCCGGGACCCCGACACGACCTACCGGATGTTGCCGGTGGTCGCGATCCGTTAGAGTAGCGGGATACCGATCCGTCGTCTTCCGGTAATTAGTGACATCGATCCACCCGGGACTCACCGCGTTCACCCGTACTTTCGGTCCAAGACTGATGGCCAACGAATGGGTCAAAGCGATGATCCCCCCTTTGCTGGCCGAGTAGGGCTCGGAATGGGGTTCCGACATAAAGGCCCGTGTCGAGGCGATATTGATGATGGATCCAGGGTCGGGATGGGACGCCAGAGCCTCCGCACAGTACTTGGCCATCATATAGGGCCCGCGAAGGTTCACCCCCATTACCTGGTCCCAGTCCTCCATGGGGCGCGTGTGAAGGGTTCCTGTCCAACCAATTCCTGCGTTGTTCACAAGGACATGAATGCCGCCGAATCGCCCACTCACGCCATCAGTTAAAGCTTTGACGGACTCCTCCGAGGCTACGTCAGTCGGAACGCTCTCGGCCTCACAGCCCGCTTTTCGTAATTCGTGTTGGAGTTCCTGACCCGCTGCCTCATCCACATCCGCGATAATGACCCGTCCGCCGGCTTTCGCGAACGCCCGGGAAATAGCCATCCCGATCCCTTGAGCACCGCCGGTTACAATGACCACCCGATCGGAGAACTCTTTCATGACATCATCTCCCCACCTTACGTCATTTTAGGACAGGTTGTCCGCATAAGAAAAACCGCCTCCCCCAAAAAGGGGAAGCGCATCTCCTCCGCATGCGACTAGGACTTGCCGGGTATATCGGCACCCGTCATTGATTGCCTGGTTTCCCGGACCGGCGCATCCTGAGGGGGTCGAACCGGCATCGTCTGAAGCCCGAGATAGCTTAACACCGAGAACAGGAACATGAGCGTGGTAATATGGAGGAGATAGGGCCCGGTGGCCACGTGGCTTAAGGCGAGATTGGCGCCCGTGGCAATCTGCATCAATACGGCAATCAGAAACCAGGCCGCTCCGCGAGACAGATCCAGGCGATCACGGCGGACTTGCCGAAGGTGAATCAAGAGCAAAACCGCTAGAATAGCCAGACCCACGGCAAATAAACGATGAATGAAATCAAGCCCCACGTTTCCGGAAAATCCGGGGAACAGTTGGCCGTTACAGAGCGGCCAGGTGGGACAGGCTTCGCCACCACCCCGAAACGCCACGTAGGAACCCCAATACATGGCGATATAGGTGTAAATCCAAATCCCAATCACCCACTGACGGGTCGCCGGCGGCGTTTTCGCACGCCAGACCATTCCTGACGGCCGGCCATCACGTTCGGCGGCTACTTGAAAAATGAACACCGCCAAGAGAACCGCCCCAATCAGGGCGAGAAGGCCAAATCCCAAGTGGAGTGCCAAAACGGCGGGAGGATTGGTAAACACCACCGCAAGAGCACCCAGTCCCGACTGCACGATGATAAAAGCGATGCAAAGCCAGGCGAGCACCTTCACTTCGATGTAGCGCCGATATTTCCAAAGCGCCCAGAGCGACACCAAAATCGATATCAGGGCGAATCCCCCGACCAGCGCCCGGTGGGCAAATTCAATTAACACGTGCGCGTTGGTGATACTCGGAATCACTTGCCCATTACATAGCGGCCAATCGGGTCCGCAGCCCAAGGCTGAACCGGTCTGGGCGTCCAAAAAACCAATAAAATTAACAATCCCCATACCCAGTGCTGAAACGACCGCCGCTCCCTTAAGCCAACCCGAAGGAGTTGCGATTCCATCTTGACTGGTTCCCATCTACTGTCCCTGCTTTCTCCGAATGTCACCCGGTTCGTCTCTGGCATGGATCGTACCACACCCACGATTCGACATCTATCGTCCCATACGCAGGTTTTGCTCCCGGGATCAAGGATGTTGTGCCCACGTCTGGAATAATTTATGAATTAGGGAACTGACCAAAAGAAACGGCTATACTAGGAAGAAGGCAGGGGGAAATCATCATGACTGTAATTCCGGTATCGAAACGATTTTTTGTAGGGATTGCCCTTCCCGGCATGGGCCGAAGCATTGATCTCATTAACCAGCCGCCGAGTGAAATCCTGCGTATACGGCAGGCGTTTCAAGCCCATGATTTAGCCATCGAATTCGAAGAAGAGCCCGGCACCACATATCCCGTGGTGCAAATTTGGGTCAATCCCCATGGCGACCAAGTGACGCTTTTCATTTAAGGGCATGCCGATTCCGCGACCAGGAAACCCTCTTACTCGCCGGGAAGATCCACCATGACCCCTGGCGCTTCGGCCGTCGTCAAAAGGCTTATCGCCGCCCGAACCCGCCGCCGCTGTTCCTCCGGGTCATGCGCTGGCCCCACAGTCTCCCCGCGAGGGCCTGGAACCACCAGCGTGCGGGGCGGCATGACCCGGCGCGTGTAAGCCTTCAGATTAGAAAGACCCACGGTGCTAAAGCCCATGTCCTCGAGATATCGCTGTACCAACCCGACCGATTGGTGGCAAATGGGTCAGACCGGGACCAACAACACGGCATCGACCCCATCGTCGCGAAACATCTCCGCGATGGGTGGCACGGTATCCTGCATGAACTTCCCAACGTTAGTCTGAAACCCGAGGAACGAGACATGACGAGGGGCGAGCGCCCCCACCACCCCATCTTCGGCCAACGCCTTCACGACATCGATCGGCATGATGACATTGTAATCGGCTTGAGCTGCCGTCGGATCATAGTGACCATGGCGCACTTGCCACCCCCACAAGGGCAGATCCGAAGCCTGGACAATGCGGATGCCGGCATCCCCCTCGAGTACCGTCTCGTCGAACAGCGTTTGTCCAGGAAGGCTTAATCCGCCTGAGCTCACCACCGCAATCCGGGCCTCTTCGAGGGGTTTGGCCAGGGGAGTCCATGGCGAACTTGTGTAACGTGGCCACGGATAGGTTCGAAAGGCCTCGCCCCAGTTTGATGCTTCAAGATCCTTCCCGGCAGAAGAAATCCAACCCTCGTAGGCCTTAGGCCATTCATTGTCCAACTCGGGCATCCCGCACGGCTCCTCTCATACCTCTATTTAAAGCCCAGCACCGGGTGGGGCACATAAGGCTCCTCAAGCCGTCGAATCTCATCTGCCGTCAACCCGAGCCCCATGGCTCCTATAGCGTCGTCCAAGTGTTGGAGTTTGGTCGCACCAAGAATGGGGGCGGTCACAGGTTCTTGGTGCAGCACCCAAGCCAGCGCCACCTGGGCCATGGGCACGCCGCGTTCGCGTGCCACTTCTTCCACGCGCGATACGACCCGCCGGTCAGCCTCTTCCATGACGGTATAGAGCGTTTTTCCGAATTGATCCATTTCCTGACGCCGGGTCGCGTCTGTCCACGGGCGAGCGAGACGGCCGCGGGCCAACGGACTCCAGGGGATAACGCCGATCCCTTCAGACTGACAAAGAGGCAACATTTCTCGCTGCTCTTCCCGGTAGAGGAGGTTCAGATAGTCTTGCATGGACACAAACCGCGCCCAGCCCCGCTCTTTTTGGATGGCCAGGGCTTTCATGAACTGCCAGGAATACATGGAGGACGCCCCGATGTATCGGGCCTTGCCGGCTTTGACCACGTCATGCAAGGCTTCCAGCGTTTCCTCGATCGGCGTTTGGTAGTCCCACCGATGAATCTGATA
>JAKADJ010000467.1 GCA_021820645.1 Bacillota bacterium | reverse complement strand
CTTGTTCGCGGGATGAGGCGACCTCTTCGAGGACCTTAATATAGCGGTCGGTAAGTTTCTGGATTTCGGTTTGGCCTCGACGTTCTTCGTCCTCCGAAATTTCGTGGTCTTTTTCCGATCCCTTTAAGTGCTCCAAAGCATCCCGGCGTATGTTTCGTACCGCCACCCGCTGATCTTCGAGTTGACGTCGCAACTGCTTGACCAGATCCTTGCGACGGTCTTCCGTCAAAGCAGGTACAGCCACCCGCAATAACTGGCCATCAACACGTACGGATACTCCAATATCGGCCTTGGAGATCGCTTTTTCGATGGATTGGACCGCACCTTTGTCAAATGGTTGAACCACCAACATACGTGGCTCCGGCGCACTAATGGTGCCTAGGTGCTGTAAAGGGGTTGGCGTGCCGTAATAGTCGACGGAAATTTTTTCGAGTAACGCCGGATGAGCTCGGCCCGCGCGCATCCCCGCCAGGTCACGTTCGAAGACCTCAACTGTTTTCTGCATTTTATGCTCAGCATCTTTAGTAATCTGGTTAAGCATGGTTCTCGCTCCTCACAAAGGTCCCGATAGGCTCTCCAAGTACTACCTTTCGAATATTACCATAAATATTCATGTTGAAGACCACAATTGGAATGTCGTTATCCATGCACAGTGAGGTTGCAGTGGCATCCATCACCTTCAAGTTCTCTTTCAACACGTCAAGATAGCCAATTTGATCGAGCTTGCGTGCGTTGGGATTGGTCCTTGGATCGGCATCGTAGACGCCGGCTTCTTTGGTGGCCTTCAACATGACATCGGCCTCAATTTCTGCCGCCCGCAAAGCGGCGGTGGTATCTGTGGAGAAATAAGGAGTGCCGTTACCGGCCGCAAAAATTACCACGCGACCCTTGTCTAAATGGGTAATGGCCCGACGTCGAATGTACGGTTCGGCGACTTCTTTCATTTCGATAGCGGTCTGGACACGGACCTCCACCCCGTGTTTTTCCAGAGCATCCATTAAAGCCAAGGCATTAATGACCGTGGCCAGCATACCCATATAGTCCGCCGTGGCACGGTCCATGCCCTTAGAGGACCCCGATAGACCACGCCAGATGTTTCCCCCACCAACCACCAGACCCACTTGTACTCCGAGACTCGACACGTCTTTGATTTGCCTTGCAATGCTATCGACTACAATGGGGTCGATACCGTATCCCGCGCTACCGGCCAGTGCCTCGCCCGACAACTTGAGGACAATCCGGTGATATTTTGGCTGCTCTTGGGCTTCTGCCATTGTGGTTGTTCTCCTTTATTTTTTGATAAAAGAAAAGGGCACTTGCGTGCCCCGGGGTTATTCGGTGGAGTCCGTATGGGCGGCGAGCTCTTCCCCACGCTCGAAGCGGACGAAGCGACGCACGCTAATTTGTTCACCAAGCCGAGCGATATGCTCCTTAATTAGCTGGTCTATGGTAAGGTCCGGGTTTTTCACAAACGGTTGATCGATGAGGCAGTATTCCTGATAAAATTTTTTGACCCGGCCCTCCACCATTTTGGCGACGATGGTTTCCGGTTTCCCTTCGTTAAGAGCCTGGGCGGTCAACACTTCACGCTCGTGATTTAACTCCTCCTCGGGGACTTCGTCAGCCCGCACATACCGTGGGCGTGCTGCGGCAATATGCATGGCCACATCGTGGGCCAGAGCCTTAAAATCTGGGGTGTTGGCTACAAAATCGGTTTCGCAATTGATCTCTAATAAAACCCCAATCCGTCCTTGGAGATGAATATAGCTTTCGATTAAGCCTTCCGTGGCACTGCGACCGGCCTTCTTAGCAGCGGCCGCTAGGCCTCGCTCTCGCAGGATATCGATCGCACGGTCCATATTACCGTCAGCTTCCTGCAGCGCGCGCTTACACTCCATCATTCCGGCGCCGGTTCGGTCTCGTAACGCTTTGACATCTTTTGCTGAAAACAACGAAGATCCTCCTCGCACTGAAAGCGACCTTACGGTCGCCTTCATGGGTATCTGTAAAACCCTTATTGAGCTTCCGCCACGACCACTTCGTCTTGATTCAAGGCTTCTCCTTGCCGCCCTTCGATCAGTGCATCAGCCATCCTGGATGTAAGTAAACGCACAGCCCGGATCGCATCGTCATTACCCGGAATAATGTAATCAATTTCGTCGGGATCACAATTAGTATCGACAATGCCGACAATGGGAATGCGCAATTTTCGGGCTTCCGTCACGGCGATGTGTTCCTTACGCGGATCGACCACAAATACCGCAGCCGGGAGCTCTTTCATCCCCTCGATGCCACCCAAGTACTTCTCGAGCTTTTCCTTTTCGCGCATCAGAGAGCTGACTTCTTTTTTCGGAAGCCGTTCCCAGTTCCCGCTAGATTCCTGATCCTTCAGCTCACCCAGCCGTTTTACACGTTTCTTGATGGTGTCAAAATTGGTCAACATCCCGCCTAGCCAGCGCTGATTAACAAAGAAATCCCCCGAGCGCCGGGCCTCTTCCGCCACCGCCTCTTGGGCTTGTTTCTTAGTGCCGATAAAGAGGATTCGTCCCCCATCGGCGCCGACTTGCCGTACAAAATTATAAGCATCTTCCACTTTT
>JAKADJ010000466.1 GCA_021820645.1 Bacillota bacterium | reverse complement strand
CAAAGCAGAACCGCCATCGAAAAATACTCCAGAGCGCACACGAGAATGTGAAGATAGGTGGACTTCAGTCCGTTGGCGCCTGCTGGAGGCATTATGGGCAAGTTCGGATAGTGAGCTTGGAATGTTTTTATCACAAGCGTCGTCATCAATGGATGGGCCGCCGCCCACCAGTGCCACTCCTCATGGAGCAGTTGGGCGAGAATCCGGTCCGGGTTCTCTACCCAGCGGGTATTCAGGGTGAGAATAGGATGACTATGGGGCACTGCATGACGGGCCACTACAATTTTCCGGGTAAAAAGGTATGGGCCAAGATTCCCTTGGTTAACCCGATTCCTGATTGTATTAGCGACCCTAGTTTCAGTGGGATGTCCGGTCGCCTCCAGAATCTCCAGGTCCACTTTGGACCTCCTTTATGGACCCCTATTTCGGTTCGTGGGAACGCGTTGAACCTATACGTAAGGACGCTAAGATTTCATAACTATGCAATCGATCGTCGTGGTTAAAGATTTCGGATTGAATGATCAGTTCGTCCGCTTGGGTCGTTTCTAGCAATTGACCGAGCCGCTCCTTAACCATGGAGGGGCTTCCTACTATCGCGTTGGCAAAGCGTTTTTCTATGGCATCCCTTTCTCGCTCGTCCCAATAGAGCGCCGTCATGCTATCCACTGGGGGCATCATTTGCGCCGCGTTAATCTTACCCCGAAGAATTTGGAGGTACTTTTGCATCGGAGTCGTCGCCAAATATTTCGCCTGCTCATCGCTATCCGCCGCGATAACGCTCACCCCAAGCATGGCATAGGGCCGCTCTAAGACGGCACTCGGTTGGAAATAGGATCGATAGAGACTTAAGGCAATTTGAGTGTTTTCTGCGGCAAAATGGCCGGCAAAGGCAAATGGTAGGCCCAGATGGGCGGCCAGTTGTGCGCTAAAGTCGCTGGACCCCAAAAGCCAAATCGGAACCGTCAACCCCCGACCCGGAATGGCCCGAACTCGACCCTCGGCCATCCCTTCCCGATTTACCTCAAAATAGGAACGAAGTTCATCCAACAAGGCCGGGAAATCCCGCTCCTGGTTGCGATTGTCGCGACGCAGTGCGCGCATCGTCAACGGATCAGTCCCGGGTGCACGCCCAATCCCCAGATCAATGCGACCCGGATAGAGAGACTCCAGGGTCCCAAACTGCTCGGCGACCACTAAAGGCGCATGATTCGGGAGCATGACCCCACCGGACCCTATCCGCATATGGTTAGTGCCTTCGGCCAAATACCCCATCACCACCGCCGTGGCGGCACTCGCAATACCGGCCATATTGTGATGCTCGGCCACCCAATAGCGACGAAATCCCCACTCTTCGGTATGACGGGCGAGATCGAGGCTTCGATGCAAAGCATCGGTCGCCGTGCCCCCCATCGCGATAGGAGACAGATCCAACACCGAGAGCGGCACCTTCGGCGATACGGCTAACGATTCACTGGCATCTTCAGTACGCAATTAGGCACATCCTTCCCCAATGGATCCTGGTCGACCCGGTAGTTTTCTATTCTTCTATCTTAGCGCTTATCCATGGGGGAGCGCAGATCCTCGGAGAGTGAAACGAGCCGTGTTCGGCATCGACGTCAGGCCGGGGGCCACAAAATTGGTTCCCCATGTGCTGGACAGATCCATCCAACAAAGTGATTCAAGAGTTGGGTGCGACTTTTCTCTTCAAGATGGGCGTTCCAAGACAAAATCCGCGGGCTTGGAATAGCCTGCCCGCCTCGGGTCCTAAATGCATCACCGGCAAAAAACACCGACCCCGTACCATAGGCGAGATGCCCCGGTGTGTGACCCGGACTCGCCAGGGCCGTCAGCCCTCCCACAATTTCGTTGGCATCAATGGCCGCCCAGGTCTTAGGCAGACCCACCTTCATGAGGGCGCCGACAATCCGCTTAATTCCTGGCCGGGACTTTTCGCCGGTCACGTAGGGCACATCTTGCCGAGGAATGAGCACGGTCGCGGTGAAATGTTGAGATAGGGATGCCATGTTACCAATGTGGTCCACATCATAGTGAGTAATCAAAATATGGGTTGGCCGCCATCCCCCCTGATCCAGCTCGGCTATCATGGCAGCGCTTTTGCCTGGTAGCGAGGTGTCAATAAGCACGGTCGCGTCCTCATTGACCCAAACATAGGCGTAACTCCCTTTGGTGGACTCTATTTGGAATACGCCGTCGGTGACCTGTTTCATCAAAACCTCCATGGGATTTAAAATGTCATGCTACGAAGGTAACCTGGTCATGGGCCAAACACGTACTGCAAGGCGTCCCAGCCGTGCCCTACTGGCACAAACTGCATTCCGGGATACAATGTGGGTGAAAAGGTCTCTCGCAATAAGGGCAAAGGGGCTCCAGTTGGCACTAAGATGTGATTGCGCCCCCGATTGGCCGCCGCCATAACCAGTGCCAGAAAATCCGGCGGCAGAGTTAAGTCGCCGGTGACAGTCATTCCACCTAGGACTGCCATTCCCGCTGGCAAGGGCCGTTGCAGCCACAAGGACGTCACTGCGAGCGCCAGTGCCAGTTCGGCGTGCCCCCGCAAGTCACCCGGCCCACCGGTAAATTGCAC
>JAKADJ010000465.1 GCA_021820645.1 Bacillota bacterium | reverse complement strand
GGTTGGACTGAGATCCGGCTGGGCACGGGAGGCGTTCGCGTCAAAATTTCGTCTCGTAAAATGGATTACGAGATTGATTACAAAATGATGGTGCAAGACCTAGAAAATCAAGTGCGAGGTCTAACCGCCAAACTGCTTAGCGCGGTGCTGAATCCTATGACGGTAACGGATCAACCTTTTGACCTGTGGAGTTATTGGTTAGCGTTATTAAAACAATTGTGGCTCGATTTAGCTCACGATCTGGAGTATGCATGGCGGTCTCTACCCCCTCATCTTAAGATAGAAACCACGAATGTTTTCATCGACCGGCAGAGGAAGGTTGCACCACGGGACTTGAGACGATTGATGGCAGGGGGCAACACGCGCATTACGACCATCGTGCGCCGATGGGATGGGTTAACGCCCGAACGCCTCTATTTGCTCCAGTTGTTACAACACCTACACCGGCGTCTACAACGAATTTTTCACAAGGTACCCAATCTGGCTCAGGAACATGGCTTAGTCACCATTGCCCAGGAGGTCGCCCGCCTGTTGCGTAACCTTCGCACCGAGGTTGGGGTGGAACGGATTATGGGCGAGCCTCAAATTCCTGTGTCACCAATGGCCGAGTCGCATTCGGCCCTACGTCGGGTTGTGCATTGGCACCGATTGCTGCAAATGGGGCTGTTTCCCGATGCAGGCAGTTATCTCGTAGGGCCCAAAGATATTAGCCTCCTCTATGAGTATTGGTGTTACTTGGCTATTGTTCGGTTGGTGGTGGAGGAATCCCATGGGGAACTCAAAGTGTCCCCAGTTGCGTCTCCCAATCCAATGGATATCTTATTGTCATCAGGGAAGGACCACGCGGCCGAAGTGACACTTCCGAATGGCCGAACCGTCGAGGTGCTCTACGAACGCCAATTTCAAAGCCTGCCCACGGTGACGCAAAAACCGGACCACGTGGTGCAATTAAAGGGTATGGACACATTGGTGGTGTTCGATGCCAAATACCGATTCGAGTTGGATGACAGGGCTCTAGATTATTACGGGAAAGGCAGTCCGATCCCCCCCATCTCCACAATTAACGGCATGCATCAATATCATGACGCTATCGTCATGCGGCATGTGCCGCATCAGCGCTTGGTGGATCGAGCTATCGTGCTGTTCCCGTTACCGAGCGCCTATGTGGATGCATGGGATCAGCATCGTTTCTTCAAGAGTATTGAGGCGGTCGGGGTGGGAGCTTTGCCTCTCTTGCCAGGGGGAACGGACATCTTTGTACGCAAGGAAATCCGCCGTGTTATGTATTGGGTTTGAACCCGTCTATTGGGTCGGGGGGTGCACTGCACTAACGAAAGATGTAGGGCCACGGACCTGGGGATTGGGACAACCTTAGAAAGACCTTACCGGTTTTTCACCTGTCTTCCACCTAAAGCCTCCTGGGCTGGACCTCTTATGGAGAACCGTAGTGGTGCGAGTTAGGTCAAACATGAGTTGCGAGATTTCTAACCAGTTAAAAGCAGGAATTATCCATGTAGTCTCGAAGTATTGAATTGAGGATAAATACCCCGTTTATCGGGAGTAGGAGGATGAGGATGATAAAACGAGCATGGGCTGTAGTAAGCACCACCGCACTCATCGTGGCTCCAATTCTACTAAGTTCGGGTTCCGCGGCGGCTGTCCAATATGGCCAGTTAAAAGGTAACGTAGCGCATGCATTGTTGGCCCATTCCACCGATAAAGGCCCCGCCAGTAGTTCGGCTCAAGTGAGCCTTTTCGTGGGATTTAATTTTCGGGTGCCGACTCAGATGCCCACCCTATCCAGATATATTCAGGACACCGAGACGCCGGGCAACGCGTATTTCCATAGATTCTTGAGCGCCTCTACATTTCAATCCACCTATGCACCAGATTCGAACTCGGTCAATGCTTTACTAAACTATTTAGCGCAATACCATATTGTACCCGTGAAGGCAAACGGCCAAGCGGTCCGGTACCCGCTCGGAGTGAATGTCGCAGGGAGCGTCGGTAATGTGGAACAGGCCTTCACGGTGTCGATGAATAACTACACGTCCGGCGGAAAATCCTTCATTGCCAACGACCAGAATCCATCGTTGCCCACCGCGTATACCTATCAAGGTGCCACTTACAATCTCCAGGCGCTGGTCTCCGGGGTGGCTGGGATGACCACCTACAACGGGCTTACCACCCACCTCCAGCAGCAACAAAACGTGTCCAATCTGAATAGTCAAAGCGGGCCCGTGGGATATTCCCCGCAACAAATGGCCACCGCGTATCAAGCGTCTCCTTTATTAAGTGACCAGATGACCGGGAAAGGGGTCACGATCGGAGTGGCTACGTTGGCCCCGTTCGTGCCCAGCGACGCAACATATTTTTGGCAGTATTATAAGATTCCCCGCACCGGGACCGTGTCGGAGGTTGGCGTCGATGGCCAAAGCACGACGGCATCGGGGAAAGGGCTTGGTGGTTCTGAGACGAGCCTTGACGTGGAACGGTCTGGAGCGATGGCGCCGGACGCGGCGCCCTGGTGCTGGACGGGCTGCGCGCGGCCTCGGAGGCCTATAGCGTACCGGTCGTGGGCGGGCATACGAACTTTCATGCGCCCGGATTGCGCTTCG
>JAKADJ010000464.1 GCA_021820645.1 Bacillota bacterium | reverse complement strand
CCCGAAGACACGACTCATCAAGCAGTGCGGGATCGCTTCTTGGCGCAAGTGGGAATGCGCAGAATCATAAAGAACGATGCGTCGGTGGTGCGTACCACAGAGAGAGGCAGTGGCCCGACTAGGGTGGACATGGTTGGAGTTTTGTGGTGAATGGCGAGCGTCAGGATAGCCATGACGTATTGAGTTTTTTGGGGATTAATTCTACACTAAGTAGAAAAACAGGGTAGGTGATCGGTGTGGCTCCGGGTTCAACCAACTTGCGCGAACACATTTTGGAGTGGGTACGCACCCATGGGCCGTGTTCGGTGCGGGATGTGCATGATGCTATAAATCAAGAACGCCCGATATCCCTGAATGCCGTGGCAACCGTATTGAGTCGTTTGGTCGATCAAGGATTAATGACTCGGGTCGGTGACCGACGAAGTTATCGATACCTGGTCGATCCGTCTCCTCAGACCTTAAAAGAACGCACAGACCGCACGGTAAAGGCTCTTTGGGCTGAAGCGGGCGAGGATGCCTTAGTACACTTTGTCGATGCCATTGATCGGATACAACCAGAGTCCTTAAGCAAGTTAGAACAGCTCTTGTCTGCGCGCCAAAAAAGAGGAGATCAGTCATGATGCGAGGCAGTCGGTGGGTCCCATGGATGGCCGTGGGGCTTTGGTTTACTAGCGGCCTAAGTATGGCGGTAGCTTATGGAATTGGTATTCGCCATTTGGTGTGGAGTCAGATGGCGGGGCATCATCCGATGGCCAGCCTGTTTTGGATGATCCAGGCGGAAGGTGTGGTAACGGCGGTGTTTTGGTGGCGGGTGGTCCGCTCACTTTGGCGGCGTCGTAGGTCGCGGATACAGTTAGCGCGACAAGTCATGCCGCTTTTGCGCCGATTGGATGTAGAATCATTGCATCCGGGATTGTCTTCGCATATTCAATGGTATCTCTCCCCCGATATGGAACGGTATGCCTTTAGCTGGGGGTGGTGGTCACCTCGGGCCGTTATTTCACGAGGCTTGTGGATGGCTCTGACCAAAGACGAACGCGCCGCCGTATTGTTTCACGAACAACACCATCTGTTCGTCCACGACCCGTTGTGGCAGGAACTATTGTCTGTTGTTGTTGATACGCTGCCCCTGAAAAGTTTTCGTAACCTTTTTCGAAGTTATTTGAAAGACCGTGAAATACGCGCCGATTGGGCAGCCGTGAAGGCTTTTGGGGGCCAACGCGAACCGTTGGCAGCCGCCATGTGGGCGGTTGTACAAGATGTGGGGCGGGTTCCTGCCTATGCCAACGTGTCCAAATGGGCAGGTTCGCTTGATGCCCGCATCGATTATTTGGTGTCTGGTCACACGCCATCGGGGGTGGGGGCTAATTGGGCAGGATTGGCCAGCCCTTCACTGTTACCGATATTTTTAGCCGTCGGGCAGGGGCTCCTGCTATGGTGTCGTTAGAGGTCGTTCACCGAGTGATGAATTCGGCGTTCATGCCACCTGACAGACGCCCCGAAGTTGTGGGATTAACTACCACCACGCGGATTGGCATGACGTTGTTGGCAGCCCCTGTTGCAAACATTTCAGTTGCTTGGCCGGATGCATTGGTCGTGCTGTGAAGCATGGTGCCAGAAGACATTGAAGAAGATGCATTCATCGAGGACATGTTTTTCTGCGAGCTTTTGAGGCAAAAGATATTGAGGCGCCGTTAACCAGCCCACGTGAGCTGTGCACTTGTGCTGTCAAAGAGACGTGGGTGTTGGGCTTGACGATGGACACCCATGGGCTCAGCTTGACCCAGTCTCCTATTGGTGGAGAGGTGGGGGACTGTCCGGCTGTCCACCAGGCATCAAGGCTTCCGATTGCTTTGTGTGTCGTTGAGCTGAAGCTTGATAGGTTTCCGATTCGTACGCCGATCATTTCCATCGAGTGGGTGGCCTGGGGCCTTAGGACGATAGTGGCTTGTCCTGAGGCATTGGTCTTGGTGCTGACTCGAATGATATATTGTGCGGCTTGGCGGGTGTCAGAAGCGTACCAGTGGGTGGGGGGCACGTTGCTTAATGGCACCATCGGGCCTATATAGAAGGTGGCGCGACGCTCAGCGGCGGGCTTTCCGCTCGCGGTTTTGGCGGTGACCACAAAAGTGGCCGTGTGGTTGGCCGCAACGATTTGCTCCGTCTTAGTCGCGACGAGCGAACTGACTGGTGACGGTGTCTTGCGCAGGTGCGTCGATGTGGAGGCGGACGGTGAAACGCCGCAACCTACAAGAATGAGGCTTACGCTTGCTAAGCCCAAGATGGGCGGTAGGATTTTTCGATGCATGAGAACCCTCCAGTCATTATGGGGACTATTATACTACATATCGTGGAACAATAGTTCCATCCTGCGTTGGTGGAATGACATTTTGAGGGGGCTTGCGATATATATTCTTTATTATATATGTCAAAAGATTTGATCCAAACGCCTGATTAATTCGTATTATCTGGATGTAATCGTATATTTTGTTAGATACGTTAAAAAATCTATCACGAAAATTGAAATACTCCACATAATATCCATCGCAGCATGTAAGGTTTGGTTGCCGTGATATAATGAAGCATGTAGATGGCGATTGACCGATAGGGACGTAGCACTTGA
>JAKADJ010000463.1 GCA_021820645.1 Bacillota bacterium | reverse complement strand
CTACCATCAACCAACATCAGTTAGGCCAGGGTGTCTGGGCCGAAGATTGGGACTTAGCCGCCCCGGTCCCTATCGACCGACTGACTTAGGGAGAAGACCAACGGCTCCTGGCAATCATATCGAACGCTAGGTGTTCACGCGGAGAAACGATTCTGAGACCGGCAGGCCCCCAAATCATTACGAATTAAACCATTCGATGTGGACGTCCTGAGGGCGCACCTGAGTCGAGCAGTGGATCGTGGCTCGCTCATCCGGCAGCAACATCAAGCCATTGGGATCCATCGCTAAAAATTGGGAAGCATCCTTTCCATACAAAAACACCCCGACGGCCAACACCGACGAAGAATTATGCACCTCAACCCACTCCTTGCGACCCTGCTTGGAAGAAATGGTGACCTGAGCTGAGGGCAAGCGGCGCAGGGGTTCCAAGGGATGCTCCGCGTCTACCGAAAACAAATAGTCATTTCGTGACATGACCTCGAATTGAGCGTTCAACCATTCGACTCTTAGCAAAAAAACATCGTAGGGACAGGTCCGGACGTCCCAGGCCACACTTCCCACCTCTTGCACGGGCCCGCCGCCGTCCACCTCGAAGCGCTCCTGCATGAGTATTTTTCCGTGCGCATCAACGATTTCTGCGTGAACCCATCCCTGCGCCGAAACTCCGTGCTCGTCATGGACAAAGATGCGACCGTCAAACCGCTCCCCCTGGCGATAGGCCAGCTTGGTGTAGCGCGCGGACACATGTCTCGCTGAGAATGCCCGTTTGACGACCTCGTAAGCGGGCTTTGGCGTGCCGTCGTACTCGATAAGAGAGGTGTTGATGGCGTTGGGAAAGGGCTCGTTGCCCATCCAGATGATGATGCCCGAAGCCTCCGGTTCCCTTCGTCGGGTAGCTTCGACCGCATAACGTAAAGACTCCATCTGTAAATAGCGGCTGGCCTGTAAAAATTTGCCGGTTTCATCGACATCTTCGCGCCAAGGGCCAAAGAGCTCGCTCATCTTCTCCCATGCAATCCACCATGCTCCGCGATGCACCCAATATGGGTTGGCTTTGGTCGGAGGCCACACGGGGAGCCCGTCTGCATACCCTCGAAGGGCCTGCTCTCGCGCTGCCCCCGGTGTCCCCGTCTCCGACCGGAACTGCGCATCATCCTGATTAAAGAGCCCGTAGTGCGTGCCGTCGCCAGAGTAGTCCCACGGACCATGAACGTCATGGTGCAACCCCCGTCCGATGTCCTCCATCGAAACATTGAACCGAGGCCCCGAGGGACTTGCAGGAAAAAATTGGCGATCCCCGTCCAGTTCACGCACCAGCGCCTGGAGTCGTTTAATGTTAAGATGCCCCTCGTCCACGGGCCGGTAGCCTTCCCACATTAACTCGTTCCCTCCGCACCATACGGCCAGACTGGGATGGGAGCGCAGCTGAATGACACCCGTTCGACTGACCGCTTCAAGTTGTTCAAGAAATTCAGGATTATCCGGAGGGCTGTTGGTCAACCCGCTCGACGACTGCAAGAACTCCTGCCATACCAAAATTCCTAATCGATCGCATGTGGCGTAGAATTGCTGGCTTTCATGGATGGCGCCTCCCCAAACACGGACAAGGTTCGCCTGCATGGCCGAAAATCGTCCCAGGTAGGCGTCGTACTGCTCAGCTCGGATGGATCCTAAAAACGGGCTTAAGGGCACCCAATTGACTCCCTTTATGAACACCCGCCGCCCGTTCACCTGCAGCGTGTAGGGAAGGCTTGCTTGCGGCGCTCCAGGGTTTTTCTCCCAGGAAAGACGTCTAAATCCCACGCTTCGCACGGCCCTGTCGCACACGCTTCCCTCTTTATCCAGCAAGACCACTTCCACGTCATAGGTTGGGTGTTCTCCCAAGCCATTCGGCCACCACAATTTGACGGGACCTACTGCACTCTCATGCCGGATCTCCTGAACTCCTCCGGCCAGGGACATTTCAAAAGTTTTCTCCCACTGATCGGAGCCTTGGCTATCGATGAGACGGTAGCGAGCCTGATAGGATCCCGGTTGCAGTACCTCGACTCCCAGGTGAAGGTTCAGCCGTCCCCGGGCGAGGTCTTCATCCAAGCTGGCTTCGGGAAAGAAGTCGGCAAGTTTTACCCGAGAAAATGTTCTCAAGCTGACATCACGCCAGATTCCCACGGCAATCATTCTAGGACACCAGTCCCAGCCGTAGTTGAAGCGTGATTTGATTTTGCGGATGGTATGACTGTGGCCGATTTGTCCATCGACATAGGGGGCGGTAAAGAAAACTACCTGAAGCACGTTCTCGGTTCCCGGGCCCGTGTTCAGGCGTTGAGTCACGTCGAGCGTCAGCGGTTGAAACATGCCTTCAAACTTCGCGATACGCTCTCGATTTAAGAAAATCTCCCCGGAATAATCCAGCCCTTCAAACACCAGTTCTGAGCGATCTTGGATCCAATCCGATGACACCTCAAAGCGGCGTTCCATAACCCAATCACGATTATTAACCCACTCCATATCCATGCTGTGCAATCCAAAGTTCGGATCTTTAATCCAGCCAGCGCGTAGTAAATCGATGGGGATGGATCCTGGCACGATGGCAGGAATAGCGGGAATAGCGGGAGGAATCCCT
>JAKADJ010000462.1 GCA_021820645.1 Bacillota bacterium | reverse complement strand
AATACAGTGTCTTATATGGTGCGCCTGGAGGGACTCGAACCCCCGACCTACGGCTTAGAAGGCCAAAAACGCACGTTTAGCATCAATGATGTGATGAATTATATCTTTTAATATCAGTTAGATATGAGGAATTTCATTCCCTGATATTCCTCTAAATTCCCATCCTGAGTGTGGTGCAATTACGGTGCAATTTTGGGAGTCAGTGGGTCCGGCCACCGTTCATCACATCGTGCAGCATGTCCAAAGCTCCGCAATTGACGGTGGCTCTCGGCCAAGACGACTTCGGTGAAGCGTTTGGAGTACACCACGCTGAACTTCTCCGGATCTCCCGTACCTTGAGATAAGTTCCGCATGCGCTGGTCAAGGTTGACCGTTTCCCCGATTTTTGGCCTGCCAGAGGCCACGCCAAATCTGCTTCATACCCCCGCGATAACACGGAGCAGTGCCATGCCAGTAGAGAACCTATCAGCCATCGTCTTTTCCAAGGCTCCACGGTCGCCGAAAGGAAAGACATCACCACGCAGAAAACCAAAAGAAATCGACCAATAATTGATGGTGACGCGAATGCCGCAAAAGCCCTATTTTTCGGATGATCTGTCGCGAGGTACCAGGATCAGGGAGAAATCAGCGGCGCTTCGTCATCGTGAAATTCAGCCAAATCAGCCGTGGGAAAGGCAATGCCTCGCCTTGGATATTGACCATACAGAGCAGCTTGTAGGGTTGCCAACTCCAAACGTGACAGTCACGAATACGGCAAACGGGCATCGCCATGTCGCCATCGTTTGGAAAAAGCCACCGTCGGCCCTTGGCAGGGTGCAAGCCCATCATGAATCACCTCGAAGTCCGACATCATGCGCTGGCAACTGCGCATCTGCTTCCCGCTGGCGAAATCCGTCCAGAGGGTAGCACCCAGGAAGCGGACGCCGCCGATCACCACCGACTCGTTTTCCAGCAGAAACGCCTGGCGGTCATGGGCGATGGCCTCCCGGTACTTCTGCCGGTCATCGGGGAATACGCCATGGTAATATTCGTGGTTCCCCAGCACAAAAATCACGGGACCGGCGTAGGCCAGACGCAACTTGCGCAAAAACTCCGCGTAATACTCCGGCATGGTGTCCACGTCGCCGGCCAGGACCAGTGCGTCGACAGTGGTGCCCACGGCAGGTGCGGATAGCCCGGTCAGCGTGATGGATGAATCGAACTCCAGGTGGAGGTCGGAGGCGTAGGCAATGCGCATGGGTTATCTCGCTTATCTTATCGAACCAGCGATATCTTCAAGTAAAAACAGAACCGCCAGGAAGGTCTGGATGGTTGCCACTAACCGGAAGGGTCTTCGTCGAAGGTTTCACCATTGGTCGGCCAGAGCGTTCAGCCCAGAAAAATCGCCCAGCCTGCTGAGTTCCCCGTAAGCCAGCGCCACATTCTCGCTTCATCTCATTTCTTACCGTAAGTGGCGTCGTGGTCCGGGGCAACGGTTAAAAACCGCAAGTAGTCTCCATCCCGGTAGGCGGTCGCCCTGCGGGATTGCGTGATCCGTAGCGAGTAGATGGCAGCAATACCTTTGGGCGGCGTCACACTCAGAATTTTCTCCCATCGCAGCCCCTTATCCCGGTAGACCTGATCCCAGGTCATGTGCAAAATCTTTCTCAAGGTCTCCAGGGCCGAATGGCGTTCTGGCTTGGGCAAGGCAAGCAGGTTTTCCTGGAATACCGGATTATTCAGGTCCAGACGAACCGGATCACCCACGGATCATTTGATCCAGAGCGTGCGGGGTGTCGGTATCATCCGCCGGATGCGCCGATGCCCAAGCCAGAGCACGTTGCAGATCGCTTTGCGCCTTGGGCGTGTTCAGCCAAAGCTCATTGTCAGGGATGATCTTCACGGTTCGTACCAACCATACCCCGGGCTCTTGTTCTTCCACGCATACTTGACGGCCCGCATACCGTTTGCCAAAAGAAATCTGGCCATTGCTCCCAATCGTTTTAACGTTCTGCATGATAGCCTCCATGACATGCACCACTGCACGCATGCACTATAGCACAAAAGAGATGCGCTCCAACGAACGCTGTGACCATCCACGCTGATTTTGGCGGCGTGGATAAAACCGCCGAACAGATTGCGTTCAAACTGGGCCTCTGGCTAGTGTTGCCGTATTTGGTACATTCCCGCATTTGGCATACAGTAGTCGCTCAAAGCTGCCTTCCAGTTTGTAGGATAACAAGATGTTTCAAACGCTCACTCTGTGCCAATAAAAAAATTGCAGATACCCAAAGGGAAAAACGCTGGTGGCAAACAATAACGGTAAAGACAAATCCCTCGAATCCTGGATCTGGGACGCCGCGTGTTCCATCCGTGGTGCCAAGGACGCGCCGAAATACAAGGATTACATCCTCCCCCTCATTTTCACCAAGCGCCTCTGCGACGTCTTCGACGACGAACTGAACCGCATCGCTGCCGAGGTCGGCTCGCGCAAGAAGGCCTTCCAGCTCGCCAAAGCCGACCACAAACTCGTCCGCTTCTACCTCCCCCTGGTGCCGGACGATCCCGAGCAGCCGGTCTGGTCCGTGATCCGCAAGCTGTCGGATTGGATCGGCGAAGGCGTCACCACCCACATGCGCGCCATC
>JAKADJ010000030.1 GCA_021820645.1 Bacillota bacterium | reverse complement strand
CTTGCTACCATAGACTATATCATTGAAGGAGCCCTCCACGATGGCAAGCCAGTTGTTGATTGACGGACATAGTCTACTTTTTCGTGCGTACCATGCCTTACCGCCCTTAACGACCCAAGATGGCATTCCGACTGGAGCCGTGCATGGCTTTTTCAGTATGCTGTTCAAGGTGGCTGAAAGTGAACGGCCAGATCGGCTCGTGGTCGTATTTGATGCCCCGGCCAAAACGTTTCGTCACGAGCAATACGCAGCCTATAAAGGGACACGCCAAGAGACTCCCGAAGATTTTCGTCCGCAAGTGGGGGTGGTTCAAGAAATCCTGGCGGCCCTAGGAATTCCCATGTTGTCAGTGCCGGGCTATGAGGCCGACGACGTCTTGGGTACTCTCGCTCAAATCGGGCGACAACGCCAGTACAAGACCCGGATTATCACGGGTGACCGAGATTTGTTGCAGTTGGTTGACGATCAAGTGGAGGTGTTGCTAACCGCACGGACCGGCACCGATGTCGATCGTATGGACCCTGTTGCGGTTCGCCAAAAAATGGGCGTGGACCCGGTCCGAGTTCCTGACCTCAAGGGTCTTATGGGAGATAGCTCGGACAATATTCCTGGGGTCGTCGGGATTGGGCCGAAGTCAGCGCAAGCACTTTTAGAAGAGTTCGGCTCGCTTGACCGTCTCTTGGAAAACGTGTCGCAAGTGACCAACACGAGGTGGCGCAACTTACTGACTGGGCATGAAGATGAGGCGCGAACCTCCCGAGATCTCGCCACCATCGTGATAGACGCCCCCATCACTTGGCCAGAGGTATCGGAACCTTTTCGGGTGCAAGTGACGCCCGAGCTTATCCAGCTATTAGACCGCTACCAGTTGGCCGCTTTGCGTCGACGGCTGGCACCGACCGAGAACTCCGCGGTGACTCCCACGGTGCCCCTCAAAAAGACGGCGGCGTTGACTCAAGGCGCTTTAGGGGATTTGACGGCAGATGGTTCCTATGTGTTGTTGATGGAGTCTATTGATCGCATATGGATTTTAGACACCAAGACCCGGGTTTATGGATCGCTAGAGTGTAAAGACCTGTCGAGCCATCTCAAATTGGTGACATGGGGTGGCAAGGATGTGTTGAGGCAAGCTTGGTTATTGGGCCAGACACCTCCCTTGATCATTGATGATGGGAAAATCCAGGCGTACTTACTGAATGCCGAATCGGGGAAATACGACCTCGATGACATCGCCATCGCTCGTGGTTATGAAGTGTCCGATATACAAACGAGGCTTTCCGCTATCGAGGCGCTTGTCGAGAGCCAACGACAAGAAATCTTGGAAAAAGGTCTGGATACGCTTTATCGGACGGTGGAACTTCCACTGATGCAGGTTTTGGCACGGATGGAAGCCACCGGTATCCTGGTCGATCGAGAACAACTTAAGGCGCTCGGTAAAGAGTTGGAAGCGGCCATTCAAACACTGTCCCAAGAAATTTATGAGTTGGCCGGTCGGGAATTTAACATTAACTCCCCGTCGCAATTAGGAGACATTTTATTCAACAAATTGAACCTACCGACTCTGAAAAAAACGAAAACCGGATTTTCGACAGACGCAGAGACACTGGAGCAACTGGCTCCGTTGCATCCGTTGGTAGACAAAGTATTACTCTATCGTCAACACATGAAAATCCAGGGCACGTATGTGGATGGGCTCTTACCCTTGGTGAAACCCGATGCCAGGGTGCATACCACGTTTCATCAGACCGTGGCGGCTACCGGTCGGTTGTCATCGAGCGATCCCAACCTGCAAAACATTCCGGTCCGCTTACCGTTAGGCCGGCGGGTTCGTGGTGTCTTTATTCCGTCCCCTGGGCGCGATTTGCTTGCGGCCGACTATTCCCAAGTTGAATTGAGGCTCTTGGCGCATCTCTCGCAAGATGAGAATCTCTTGGCCGCGTTTGCAGCAGGAGAAGACATCCATCGGCGTACGGCCGCCGAGATTTTTGGGATCCCCATCGAAGACGTGGATTCGGTGTGGCGAAATCGGGCGAAGGCGGTCAACTTTGGCATCGTCTATGGAATTTCGGACTTTGGACTCTCGCGAGATACGGGGGTGTCGAGGGCGGAAGCCAAAGACTACATCACGAAATATTTCGCGCGGTATCCCAAACTGCGTTCCTACTTCGACGAGGTGGTGGGAGACGCCCGTAAGCACGGTGAGGTGGTGACCATCCTCGGAAGAATTCGCCCATTGCCTGATATCAATGCATCAAATCGGGTACGGCGCCAGTATGCAGAACGCATGGCGGTGAACACGGTGATTCAAGGCAGTGCGGCCGATTTGATCAAGGTGGCGATGGTTCAGATTGATAGAGCCATGGCCCAGGCTCATCTCGAAAGCACGCTACTATTGCAGGTTCACGATGAATTGATTTGGGATGCGGTGCCAGATGAAACGGCGCGTCTCTGCCAGCTTGCAACGGAGCACATGGTGGGCGCATTGGATCTTAAAGTACCACTGGTCGTGGAGTTTAAGTCGGGCTCCAATTGGGAGAATATGACCCGCATCGTAGAACCCGGGGGGACGCACGGTGCCTGAGTTGCCCGAGGTCGAAACCATTCGTGTCTATCTCCAAGCGATTTTACCTGGCCGTCAGGTCACGGCCGTACACCATCTCGATGGACGGATGGTAAAAATGGGATCGTGGGATTCCGCCGGGATAGCTGCGCATCTTCCAGGGCTTATGGTACAATCGATGGAGCGTCGAGGTAAGTACCTTTTACTGCGATTTCGGGGCAATGTTTGGCTGGTGGTGCACTTGGGGATGAGTGGCCGTCTGGTCATGGCAGAGACTGACCAACCATGGAAAAATCATACCCATATGGTGCTCGAATTCTCCGGCGGACAAGAACTGCGATTGGTGGATCCCCGTCGATTTGGACGGCTTGGATGGTTCGAGGCGGAGAACCCCGATGCATTTCTTTTCCTAGGACCCGAGCCCTTGGGACGCTCCTTTACCGGCAGATATCTGAGGAGCCGCTTAGGGAATCGGACCACCGCAATAAAATCGTTACTGCTTGACCAAGCACTGGTGGCCGGCCTCGGAAACATTTATGCGGATGAGGCGTTGTTCAAGGCACGGATTCATCCTCTGACCCCGGGCCAAGACTTGTCCGAAGATGCGGTGATACGACTAACGCGGGCAATCCGTTCTGTTTTGCGCGAGGGGATTCGACACCGTGGTACATCATTTTCGGATTATGTCGACGCACTTGGGCACCCTGGGGAAAACCAGGAGTACTTGACCGTGTATGGACGAGCCGGGCGACCGTGTGTTCGATGTAAAGAGCCCATTAGAAGTATCGTGATACATCAACGAACCAGCCATTTCTGCCAACATTGTCAGTTACCATAAGAACCCTGGGAGGCCTAACGGTGCAACAATTTAGTCTAGTATTGGAATCCAAAGATGAAGCCCATGAAGTGGTCTCTATGTTATGGAACAAACTCAATATACGGGGAGAAATTGAGGTCATTCCGTTAGAAGATAAAGTGAAGTTGGATGTGATTTCAGAAAAAGATTTGACGCCACAACAATTGGAGAAATTGCCAGGGAAACGTGCCTAATGAATATTCGTATTTGGCCGTGGTTTCTCTTGGTGTTGGCCTTGATTCCGGCTCTCCTCATTAATTCGCCCAAGACCCAGGTCAAAGGGCTAGGGTCGAGGTCTAACACGATAGTGGAGGCTATTTATCAAATGCCCGGGAACTTAGATCCGGCTTTGGCCACCACGCCATCGGAATGGCAAGTGATCGACAATGTGTTTGAACCACTATTAACCGAAACTCCCCAGGGGCAAGTGGTCCCGGCGGCTGCGTCGCTGGTGACGATGTCTGGGAACACAGTCACGGTGAAGGTTGGGAATCATAGGTTGTCCAATGGGCAACCGCTGACTGCATTTGCGGCCGCTGGGGCGTTGGACCGACCGCTGTTGCCCCCGGTCAATTCGAAGACCGCCAGCAATCTCTTATCTGAAGTGGTTGGTTATCATGCCTTGATGTCAGGGCATCAAAATTTTCTAAGCGGGATTAAGGTGCTCAACTCTAATACCTTTACGATCACCTTGAAACATCCTGCGACTTTAGGATTTTTGCGTAATCTTGCCAATCCCACGTTATCTTTAGTACCTTTAGCCGATCAACAACACGGGGGTGCTAACTGGCAGTTTACTAACTTGATTGGGACCGGCGGCTACGCGCTTACTGGGTGGGTTCCGGGGGATCATTTGACGTTTAAACGAGTCGCGGGCTTTGGGCCTTCCAATGTCACTTTAGCCTATTATTCAACATTTCAGTTAGCCCTATTAGGTTTTTTAAACCACATCATCACAGTACTCCCGGTACCGGTTGACCAAATTGCCGGTATGAAACATTCATTACAACACCGCGTGCACTTTCTTTCCACGCCGGGGAGCCTTGCCTTGTACCTGAGGTCGACCACCCATGGAGTGAGCGCCTATCCGGCCCTTGCCCCGGTCAGCACCTGGGTTCACGACGCATTTTCGGGAAGAGAAGCATCCATGGGTCAAAACTGGCCGAGTGGTTTACCGACGGGGCGTCCGATGACGGTGTGGGTGAACTCACAAGACTCGGCCGCGGTGAGACTGGCGAGCACTCTCGCGAAACTGACGAAGGGGAAAGTTACGGTGCAGGAGGGGACATCCGCCCAAATTCATGCCGCGGCGACCGCGGGCAGCATTTCAGCATATTTGGGTACCCAAGCGTGGTTCAAAACAGGGACCAGGGTGACGCTAGCCCGTCGTGGAAATTTTTGGCTGTGGAGTTCTGACATTACCGGCGCAGAGGCGTATGCAAACGGCGGCTTAGACTGGCACACCATAACATTTCGAAACTAGGTGGGAGATGCGGATTATAGGATTGACAGGGGGCATTGGGTCGGGAAAATCACAGGTGAGTTCTATCCTTCATGGCTTGGGGGCACCGATTATTGATGCCGACTTGTTGACCCATCGGAGTCAAGAACGAGGGCAAAAAGTCTGGCGCAGGATTTGGGACGATTTTGGATGGGATGTCATTGGAGCGAATGGCGAACTCTTTAGGCGGAAATTGGGTTACAAAGTGTTTCACCAGGCAGAGGCCCGAATGCGTCTCAACGAGTTGGTGCACCCGGTGGTGCGCCAAATGATGCGTGATGGTGTGGACAGATTACGGGCAGCAGGAGAATCGATAGCGGTTTTAGACGTGCCTCTCCTAATTGAAGGCGGTCTGCATAAAATGGTGGATGAAGTCTGGGTTGTCTATACGGATCGGCCGCGTCAGATTGAACGGATCATGGCCCGAGATCATGTGGATCGGACGGAAGCTGAGCGACGGATTGCGGCACAAATGCCGCTGGAAAATAAACTCCCTTATGCCCGGCGAGTCATCGACAATCGGGGTAGCTTAGAGGACCTGAAAGAAGTGGTGACGAGACTATGGCAAGACGCACGACACTCGGGAGACCGGGACGATGGATAGCGATTGGTGTGCTTGCCATCATGGTGACTTTTGCCTATCGATATTTGGCGCCTTGGCCGTATCGGGAGACAGTCACCCTAACGGCTAAAAAGAACCACTTGAGTCCGTATTTGGTAGCCGCTGTGATTCGCGTCGAGAGTAGCTTTAGACCCGGAGTGGTTAGTGGTCGGGGAGCCGTCGGCTTAATGCAGTTATTACCCGGGACGGCGGTTTGGATCGGGAGTCAGATGGGGGAGCCGACACCTATCACGGTGAACGCATTATCGGATGTGACACGGAACGTGTCACTCGGCACTTGGTATCTTCATCACCTTTTGAGTCTCTATCATGGTAATTTAATTTTGGCCTTAGCCGCTTATAATAGTGGCCCCCGTACGGTTGCTAACTGGATTCATGCGGGGGTGTTAAATGCTCAACATCCCAATTATCGAGACATTCCGTATCCCGAGACCCGAAACTTTGTCTACCGCGTACGATTTTACGAGAGAACTTACCAACTCATGTATGGTTGGACGGTTTCTACAAACACTGACGGTGGGGGTGGTTAAAGTGGCCAAACTAATGTCCGAAGAAACCAAGCTTAAGCTTGGTGAGCGCATCGGAGTCGCCCAAATCGTCCGTCAAGAAGGATGGGGCGGGGTTCCGGCACGGCAGTGCGGTATGTTGGTAAAAGAGGCAATCCGTGTGGCAGAACAACAAATGCAACGGCGTTAGGCATTTAAGAGACATAGCTCACCTTAGGTGGGCTATGTCTCTTCCCCCCACAAAAATTGACAGAGGCCGTATTCATCTAAGGCTTCCTGACTGAAGCCTGGTGCCACAATGGCATAGGACCCGAGCCGCTGAAGTTCTCCCGGCAGCCCTAATGGGAGCGACTGGTCTGGGTCGTGGGTAAAACAGACATAACGGGACGTCGCCTGCCGAATCGGGTAATGGCCGGGGGGTGGAGGATTCAGAGATCCGTTGTGGGTGCGGATTCGGAAGATATCGGAGATGACGCTGGTGGCCGTGGCATAGCCTCCAGCTCCGGGCCCCTGAAACCAAAATGCTCCTGCTTGAGAAACGACTCGGATGGCATTGTCCGGACCCTCTAGGTCCAAAAAGGGATGAGGCACTCGATACACGGTAGGCGCCACTCTCAAGGATAGGGAGTCTTTATCCCATATCGCGGACCCCACTAGACGGAGCCCGAGGTGAAACGTTTCTAATCGGGCCAGATGATGCGCGGTGACCCCAGTGATTCCTACCGTGTCGACCGATTCGATAGCGGCCTCCAGATGAAAGCCTAGTTGTGCTAAGAGCAATACTTTACGGGCCGTGTCATCCCCTCCGACATCCGCCGTCGGATCGGCTTCGGCATAGCCGAGGCGTTGGGCTTCGGCCAAGGCTTCGGTATAGGAGGCGCCGTGTTCCATTTGGGACAGGATAAAATTGCAGGTGCCGTTGAGTACGCCATCGATACGCCGTAAAGGGACCACGCTGAGGTGATGCGTTAGGGCATCCAAGATAGGGACCCCACCGGCGACAGCTGCTTCATAACGGAGCTGTCGTCCCGATTGGCGAGCTGCCGCTAAAAGCTCGCTGCCGTAATACGCCATCACTTCTTTATTCGCCGTGACAACGTCCTTGTTGGCTGCTAGTGCCTGGGTAATCCACTGACGCGGCAGCTCCCGTCCTCCCGTGACCTCTACGACTAGGTCAATCTCGGGATCAAACAGGATCTCTTCAGGTCGTGTGGTCATGGGAATGTCGATCGTGCGGTGGCGATTTACGTCACGAACCAATGCCTTGGCTACGTGGAGATCCGGATGCACCTCTTGAATGATGGAGACCAGGGCTTGTCCCACAGTGCCCAATCCCAGTAATCCGATAGTTCTACTCCGCAAAATGTTTCGCCTCTTTCGCGTGGTGTATGTTATGACGTCTCCGTGACGTTCCGCAACTCTCCGATGAGTTCGGTCCGTTCCGGCTCCCTCACGTGGGGTAGGTTGGCGGCTATGATGAGCTGCGTGCTATGCTGGCACGCCAAGAACAGGGCCTCAGCGGTGCCAAAGTCGGGCTCGGCTTGAGAAAGCAGAGATCGCGCGGGATGCCTTGCCGATAAGGAGCCGGCGTGGGCTAACTTTAAGATGGCCAAGGGGATCCGCGTGGCTTCAATGATCGCCTCACCGGTATGGTCGCGGGACAAGGATCGGACCGCGGCGACGTCGGATTTCGCTAAGATCAGCAACTGATCGCGTGACGTTAAGGCTTGTGCGATCAATTCTTCGATGCCCGGGTCCGGGTGCTTTCTTTGAATAATCGCAAACGTCATGGCTAAAAGAGCCCATCCCGAGGACCCGGCAACGGCTGCGGCTGCTCCACCCGCCCATCTAGGGGTGGGCTGCGACAGCCGTTCTATAAATTCGCGTAGCGGGGTATCGGGCCAGGTCATTGAACACCTTCGACGTGACCATCATCCCCAATATGGACATTAAACGCGGCAGGATCTTTCGGAAGCCCAGGCATACGTACCATGCTGCCCGCTAAGGGTACGATGTAGCCAGCGCCCCGCGCAATCTCGATGTCTCGGATATGCAAGGTAAAGTGTTCCGGTCGGCCTAGCAATGCGGGGTTATCGCTTAAGGAATATTGCGTCTTAGCGATGCAGACACCGAGTGAACTCTCTCCCCACTTGGTGTAGCGGGCTAATTTTTTGGTCGCGATCGGGTCGTAGTCCACGGCGTCTGCACCATAAATGTTGTGTGCAATCCGGAGAATCTTGTCTTTAAGGGGTACGTCTGGGGTATATAAAGGCACAAACTCGGCATGACGTTCCAATAACTCTTCGACAGCCTCGGCCAATGCTAAACCTCCATGGCCACCTTCTTGGAATACTTGGGACACGACGACCTTTACATTACGCGAGGCAAAGTGACGTTGAAGCCAGTTAATCTCATCGGGAGTATCGTCGGCAAAATAATTCAAAGCGACCACATGCGGAATGCCGTAGCGGGCGAGGTTTTCCACGTGTTTTTCGAGGTTGGCGGTTCCGGCCTCTAGTTGTTGATGCGGGGTGCGGTCGGGATCGAGGCTGCCTTGGTAGCGCAGAGATCGGAGGGTGGTGACAATGACGGCGGCGTCTGGTGGTCTCCCCGTCACGGCGGTTTTGATATCGAGAAATTTCTCGGCTCCTAAATCTGCCCCGAACCCGGCCTCAGTCACTACAATGTCCGAAAACCTGAGTCCGGCTTCGGTGGCCAGGACGCTGTTGCAACCATGAGCGATGTTGGCAAAGGGCCCTGCGTGTATGATGGCCGGGGTATGTTCGGTGGTTTGCACGAGATTGGGCATGATGGCGTCGGTTAAGAGAGCGGTCATAGCAGGGGCAGCGCCTAGATTGTCTACGGTGGTCGGTGCAGTAGTGCCTCCCGCGATTACCATCCGTCCTAAACGGGCGGTGAGATCAGGAAGGTCTGTAGCTAAAGCTAAGACGGCCATGACCTCAGATGCCGCGGTGATGTCAAATCCGGTTTCTCGGACCACACCATTACTGCGACCAAGCCCCGTGACAACTTGACGTAAGGTGCGGTCGTTGACGTCTAGCACCCGTTTATAAGTAATGTCAGCTGGTTTGAGGGAGATCCGGGTTCCGTGAAATAGTTCGTTGTCGATGAGTGCTGCCAGGAGATTATGCGCTGCCGTAATGGCGTGAAAATCTCCATTGAAATGCAAGTTAATATCGGTAGACGGTAGGATTTGCGAGAGCCCTCCGCCGGTCGCGCCTCCCTTAAGGCCAAACACGGGTCCGAGGGATGGCTCTCGAAGGACGGCGGTAGCACTGTGGCCGCGACGATTCAGAGCCTGGGCGAGTCCAATCGAGACCGTGGTCTTGCCCTCTCCTTTTGGCGTAGGGTTGGTGGCGGTGACTAGCACCATCTTGGCGCGTCGGGGTCGCGAATAGATCACCGATAGCGGGATTTTAGCCTTGAAATGTCCATAGGGAATGAAGTCATGCGGGGAGATCTCCAAACGTTGGGCAATTTCGCTGATGGACTGCAATGTGTCGTTCACGATTCCCTCCTAGTAATCTCGTCGTTACACTAGCATCGCTGTTTTGCGCACGAGATTCAAGCCAGCAAATTCTTTGCGCCGTATGTCGTTATCTGCAGGGGTTCAGGACCCTGGGGCACCTAAGGCACCCAGGCACCGGCATAGGCATAGCGCCCCTTATCTACAGCGAGCATGGTGCCCCGATTTAGATGTACGGCACCGTAGGGGGTGTGCACGATAAAGGGAGCCGAACGCAGGGCGTAAGGTGCCGGCCGCAGATGGCTCATCAGCACGAAACCGATCCCGAAATGGGCACCCCACCACTCGACTTGTGCCCAGACGATTCCGTGCGAGGTATATTTGGCGTCGAGTACGGTGGTGCTGGCAGCTGGGGCTTCTGCCAACGTCGGAGAAATGGTGGTGGGAGCCAAATGGATTCGTGTTGCAGTGCTGAAGGTTACGGCTTTTGGCGAGACACTCATCCAGATTGTGGAGTGCTGGGGCAGGCGCGTTTCAAGAAGGGCCCCCGAGCCTGTCCAGGGAGGTATCGGAAGTGCGTGACCGGACAACAAATAGCGGGCATGCGGGGTAAGACCGAGGATTGCCAAGGGTCCCACAGTTGGGTGGTAGGGAAGATGACGTCCACTGGGCCACGCAATCTTTTGAACCGGTAAGCCGTTTGGTAATAGCGGCGAGGTAGGACTGAGCGGAACAAATCCTACGCCCCAATAACGGCCGGGGACTCCTTGCAACCGGAATTGACCCCACCGTGTCGAGGCAGCGATTCGGTACAATTGGTTGCGGTAGAGCTTCGGGCCCTTCCCGATGGCCGGAAAATTACGGTAGTGTACCGCCACGGTGGTGCCCGGTTTGGGGTGCCATCGGTAGGCTTGACGATGGCGTGCGTTAGAGAGGCCGAGAAAGCCGTGGTCGATGGTTCCCCCGTCTAATTGATGCCAGAGGATGTTCTGGTGTGCGCTGTTATGGGTGTCTAATAAGAGGGGGTGGACATGGACGACAATCCCCATGTGAGACCAATAAGTGGGACTTTCAGGATGCCCTAGGTTTCGGTATCGGAAGAGTGCGACGTCGCCGACTTTGACGCGCGATTTGGGGATGAAAGTGGCATAGCCCGTTGTTTGGAGAAAATAGCTTTGACGATCGACGTTGACGAGAATGGGCCACTGCGAACTACTGGACCCAACCAACGGAATCGGGATGCCCCCGGCCGCTAACGATCGCCCCACGAACTCGGCGCACTGAAAACCGGGTTGAAACCAACCCGGTCCTGGAACTTGACGCGAATGAATACTGTTAGACCCGACGAATGCGGGCCCGACTTTGCCTGAGGGGCGTGTCCATCGCCAGTGGCGCGAGGCATAACGGACGGCCTTTTGCGGCTGGTAGGCTTTCGGACCCCAGAAACCAAGCAGAGCTAAGGCTACGACCAGGGCACTTTCCATCACACGACGCATGGTAGCATTCCTCCCGACTTTAGTGTGATCCGCTGGGCCTTCGGTCATGCTCTGGACTCAAATGGTGCATGCTATCCCAAGACAGCACATGGAGGAGGATCTTTAATGTGGCGTTTGTGGATACTGACTATGTGGATGGCCCTATGGCCCAATTCACCCATACCGTCTGTGATTGCACCCGATGGCGGGGCCCTTTGGGCTCGTCTGGAGTACCATGCGGCAAGTCCCATCATTGGGCAACGACCGCCCGGAGAATCTCAGGCCAAGCGGCTCAATCTACCCTATCTGCTGGGGATGCGGACAACCAACTATTTTCATGCGAGTCCAAGTCAGGAGAAGAATATTGAACTGGCAGCGTCGAGGCTTAACGGATTCGTAGTCAAGCCCGGCCATATATTTTCCTATTATGCCGTGGTCGGCCCGTACTCGGCTAGTAATGGCTACGGGTGGGGACGTGCCTTTGTGGGAGAAAGGATTGTACCGTCCGTGGGAGGGGGGGTGTGCCAGGGGGCTAGCACGCTCTATGCGGCCGTGCTTAGAACCGGATTGCCAGTGGTCGAGCGGCATCAGCATGGGCTGACCGTGCCCTATTTACCCCCTGGTGAAGATGCGACCGTCGCCTCGGACTATTTAAATTTTCGATTTCGTAACAATCGGACCACCCCGGTGGTCATCACCACAGCTGCCGGCGACAGACATCTAACGGTGGCCCTGTGGGGAGCTGCTCCAGGCCCGCAAATTTCTGTACACCATAAAATTTTGGCGAAGTATCCGTTTCGTACCGTTACCCAAATTAACCGGAAGTTAAAACCGGGTGAGACCAAGGTCCTAGCCCCGGGTCAAGACGGCGTTAAGGCACAAACCTGGCTAGAAATCGAGACACCTCAAGGAGTTCACACCCAGAGCCTAGGCATTGACCAGTATCGGCCGAGCCCTCGGATCATTGAAACCAACCCCGTCCACTAAATGGCGGCTAAATCTTCTCGGCCGTCCATAGAGTAAACCGGGGGGATGTCTTGTGCTGTTCTGGATTATTGCACGCTTGGGTCTCTTAAGTAGTGAACGGGTGGCGTTTCATGGATTGGGACACAAGCAGTCTTCGTGGTCGACGATGGTGGTGGCATACGGCGGAGCGGCACTGGTGCTTTGGCTAGGCGCCCTTATCATGGGCTCTGCGCATTTCATCGCGGCGGCATTTTGGCCGGGTTCGGTGTATGCGGTGTCGTTTGCGCTCTACACCATAGCCTTGTCCCGAGGCGAAGTGGGTCAGGTCAGCGCCTGGGCCAATGCGACACCCGTCCTCTTATTTTTGTGGAACCCGACTGGCACCGGATGGGCCTGGGTGGCGGTAGCGGGATTTGCGTTAGGGGCGGTGTGGTTGGGAGGGCTACGGCGGGGGCATATCGATGCCTCGGTGGTCTGGATGTTATTAAGTGATGTCGTGCTGGTGATCGGGCGTCTCCTTGATGCGAGCCATACGGGTTTTAACCCTATCGCGTATGCGGCAAGCCTTTATCTGGTAGTTACCGGCTGGATGCTGCTGACGATGTTTCTTTTGGGACAGGGGCGCGCCACCATAAAACTCGTCCAAGGGCGGCCTCTATGGAGCCTCTTTGCAGCTGCTGCCAATGGGGGGTCGTATCTGACGTTGTTTTCCCTATTAAAACTGATGCCGGTCACGTTAATTGAAGCGGTATCTGCTCTCGCGGGTGTCGGCGCTACCGTGATTGGGGTGTTATGGTTTCACGAAAAAGGGAGACGGCGGAAAATTCTTGCCTCGAGCATGATGACTCTGGCTACCATTCTACTTCTCTATGACCATCGGGGCATGCTTCGGGTACAATAGAAACGGTAATGGCTAGCCCACTAGGTTTTGGGACTGAAGGAACGAAGGAAGGAAGGAAGCGAGACCCGTGAAAATCTATACACGGACCGGCGATTTAGGACAAACCAGTCTTTGGGGACGTTCTACCGAAAAACGGGTGGCCAAAAATTCGGCGCGGGTTCGGGCTTACGGCGCGGTTGATGAGGCAAACTCCGTGATTGGTGTGGCCCGTGCCTATCTGCATGATGCGACCGAAATCGATGCGACACTAGAGCAGGTACAACATCGATTGTTTGCCATTGGTGCAGATCTTTCTAATGTCAGCCCGGATCGAGAGAACCGCACCACGGATTCTGACGTAACTTATTTAGAGACTCAGATTGATGCGTGGGATACAGAGCTTCCCCCGTTGCGCCAATTCATTTTGCCGGCGGGATCGTTAGCGGTCGCCCATCTACATCAAGCGCGCACCGTCGTGCGTCGGGCCGAAAGGGAGTCGGTGGCACTCTTGGAGACGGACCCTATGCTGTTGCCGATTGTCAAATATCTGAATCGGTTGTCCGACCTCCTATTTGTGGCCGCCCGGTATGTGAACCATCTTGACGGCACACCCGATTGCACGGCAAAATTTTAGGCGAGTCCCGAGAAGGAGGCTACGATGACAGTACGACACTTTACGGTCGATGAAGCAAATACCGTGCTTCCTCAGGTTGCAGAATTGATGCGAGCGCTGCGTGACATGCAGGGGCAGGCACGTGCTAAGTACGAAGAGATGCGAGACATCCGTGAAGTGGGTTATCGCAAGGATGGCAACCTGATTATGATGACGGATTATCAAGGGGCCAAGCGGGAGTTTGACGAGGTGGTCGCGGAGGCAAATCGCGTGTTGGCTGCGATCCACGAGGTCGGGTGTCGGGTCACCGACGTCGAAGTGGGCCTCGTTGATTTCCCTGCGGTGATTGAACATCAGGATGTTTACCTGTGTTGGCGCATAGACGAACCCGTCGTAGGGTACTACCACGGGTTGGATGAAGGCTATGCCGGAAGACGGCCGCTGCCGGAGTGAGACCAGGTTTAAGGATTCAGGCCGAGTACTTCTGCGTGAGGCTTTAGGGCTTGGAGAATAAATGCGACGTAGTCCTCGAGCGTAACGCCGAGACCGGCCACTCCATCGTACACATCGTGCCGATTCACCCCGCGCGCGAACCCTTTATCCTTAAGCTTCTTGATCACGGATGAAGCGCTCACTTCGGACAGGCTCTTATTGGGCTTGACTAACGTCA
>JAKADJ010000461.1 GCA_021820645.1 Bacillota bacterium | reverse complement strand
CCTCCTGACTCATGGTCCAAGTCCTTTCGTCATCATGCAAGAGTCGCATCATGGCATCGGCCAGCACAGCCGGATCATCCTGTTCGTACAAGTATCCATTTCGCCCATCTTGGAGAAATTCCCCGATCGCCATCCGATTGGGGCCAATCCCGGGAACCCCACAAGAAAAACCTTCTAAAAATGCAATACCATAAGGCTCCCATAAGGTGGGCAATACCAAACCGGTACTGTGTAGCAACCAGTCGACGGTGGTCGCAGCGGACACTTCACCGAGGCTTTTAATATTGCGCGCATCATCCGATAGCATGGGATCTGGACCCACCAGTACAAGTTCGGCTTCTGGCGCCCAGCGATGGACCCGATCCCATGCTTGGAGCAACAAAGGACCCCCCTTACGCTCGAAATCTCGCCCGATAAAGATGAGGCGTTTCGCCGCCAAATTGGCCTCGGTGTATGGATTGCGGCGAAAAGTCGACCCAAGGTTGGATCCGGCTCCGACCACCTTGATTCGACACTCGGGAACTGCCCCGGTCTTTACGATGTTATCTTTGATCCAGCGGCTCATGACGAAGACGGTCTCGACCTGCTGGTAGCGTTCGGCTTGTGCGGCCGCTTGTGCGGTGAGGATGTCAAAAGGAACCTGGTCATACATATAAGTCCGGATCCCTAAATTTCGATGGTCGATGATCGTCTGCACATTTAAATCCTGGTAAAAAAAGTGAGGTGCCCTCGACAAGATCATATCCCCGAATACAAAGACCGGGGTATCTGCCAATTCGGGTGGCACGCGTAGATTGCGATAAGTTAAGGGATGAATCGACGAATATCCACAGAATCTTCCATTTTGCCATCGGGTGCTGTGAATCATCGAGCGCAGTTTACGCCAGCGTGGTACCACCATAGAAAATCTTTCGATTGCATAGCCATGGTCTTCAAATACGGCGCCTAAGTTGCTTATGGTGCGGTTGACATGCCGACCGTACGCCCATACCAGTCTTTGCAACGACAGGCCTCCCATCCGTCCTTTTAGTAGTCCCAGTATATCGGGAAGTTGTTCAAACCTCGCCAGTTCACGCGGATTCTTAAGCCATTTTTCAGTGTCCATAAATTGGATGCGTGCCCAGATAAATTTCTTCGAGCAAAAAAGAGGAATTTCGACCAGATCCGGCTAATTATTACCGTGACACTCTAACGAACACGTGTCCCCGTGCCCTTCGGTCCCTGTTTTCTGCTACTAGGAGGATTCTAATGACATCCCGGATTTCGCGTTTAGCTCAAAAACCCCGCATGCCTCGGACGCATCGGCCAGCCTTTTCCACTCTCGCCATTACGTCAGCCGCCCTATTGTGGAACCTGATGTCCGGTGCGCCCACTTTGGCCGCCACGGCTCCGATTGTTAGTACCTATTCAACCTCGAGTGCCAATGGCACGACGCTACTAACCATTACGGGGCAAAATTTCGGCACCTCGCAGCAAGGTGCCACGGTGACCATCGGTACCATTTCGGCGCCCATCGATTCCTGGTCTAATACCAGTGTACAAGTCACCTTGCCCCAAAATGCTGGGCCGGGTCCACTCGTGGTCAACACACCATTCGGAGACTCCAATAGTATTACCTTTGCAGGAGTCCAGCGAGGTTATTATGTGCTGTCCAGCAAAGGTGTCGTGACTGCACAAGGCGACGTGCAGTTTTACGGAGACCTCGCCACCACGGGCGTCACGACGTCATCACCCGCGATCCAACTTATTCCGACCCCATCCTACCAAGGGTATTGGATTCTAACCCAAAACGGGAGCGTTTATGCTTTTGGTAACGCCACCGCTTTCACCAATGCTCCGTCCGGCATCACCGCCGTGTCGATGGCAACCACCCCATCGGGTCAAGGTGCCTATGTACTGGCTAATAACGGCACGGTCTATGCCCTGGGCAATGCCATCAATTACGGCAATGCACCGAGTAGTGTCACGGCGTCATCGCTTGCCACCACACCGGATGGACTGGGGTACTGGATTTTGGGTGTTGATGGCACGGTCTATGCGTTTGGCGATGCCCAAAACTACGGGAATGCCAGTATCCCGACAACAACGCCAAACACTACGTCCACCCCATCGACAGCCGGTAACTTTCCCAACGGGACCCTTGTAAAAGAATCGGGCCAATCGGCTGTATTTTACGTGGAAAATGGCACCTTACATCACATTCCGGATGCCCCCCTATTTTTAAATCTGGGTCTGGCCTGGAACCAAATACAAACCGTCTCGACGCTCAGTAATTATACCCTCGGCGCACCGCTTGTGGCCCCGTTTCCTTCCGGCTCGCTCATCCAACCGGCCGGGCACCACGCCGTGTATCTGGTGATCCATGGGGTCCTGCGGCATGTCGGCAGCCCTAGCGTTCTCTACCAAATGGGATATAACTTTGGGGAGGTACAGCAGGTTGCTAGTTTAAACGCCAATTGGCCCGTGGGTCCAGCGCTTAACACGGCGATCCCTTATGCCCCGAGTGGTGCCCTGTATCAACAAACCGGGCACGCGTCGGTCTATACCGTCATCAACGGACAACTCTCGCACATAACTTCGGGTGGCGTGTTTTTGGCCATGGGGTACCAATGGAATCAAATCCAACA
>JAKADJ010000029.1 GCA_021820645.1 Bacillota bacterium | reverse complement strand
TGGTGCAGTGAATCGGTCCGACATTGGTCTTGCGTCGAGCCTAATGGCTACCCAACGCAACCTTGGTCGAGCGGTTGGCGTGGGGCTCGCGTCGGTGTTGCTCTCATTGGTCTGGATGTTGCACGGGTTGGGTCCGGCGCCATCCCATACTGCATCCAATTACCCCGAATGGTTCCGTTGGGGATTTCAAGGTGTCTTTTTATCCGGGGTCGGATTTGCTATAGTCGGCTTGGTCACCACCGTAGCACCAATGCGTGAAAAGAGGGAATCAGGTGGCAAAATATCAAACCGGGAAACATCTTGAGGCATTTATTCTCCTGTATTTGGCGCGTCAATCGGGTCACGGCGGTGCCGTGTTGCAATGGTTAAAAGAGATATTACCGAACGATTGGGTGATTGACGGAGGGCGCGTCTATCGAACCCTGAGAGACCTCGAAGCGACCGGGGCACTAGCATCGGCTTGGCGCACGGATGCTCCCTCTGCGGCACCAGTCCGCGTCTATGCCATTACCGAGGATGGATATCGTCGTCTCAACGCATGGCATGAAGAAATTTCGATCCGCCAGGCGTCCCTAACCCGATTTCTTGAGGGATATGACGCCTGGCGTTCAGCCCTTTGTTCGGGTCCCTGCGATTAAAAGCTTGTGCATTTAGTCCAGTAAGTCGGGCTCTTGGTGGACAATTTGCTCCCACAGTGGTTGGAAACTAAACCAGCCAGCTAGAGGGTTTCCGATCTGAGTCCGGGTCATTTCTGCGTAGGCTGGCTCGATTAGTTTCGGCGCGCCGGCTGCCTCTGCTAGCAACTGAGAGTGACAAGCCCGTTCGAGACTGATAAACCAAAAGGCCGCTTCGTCGACGCTGCCACCGACGGTCAAGAGCCCGTGATTTTGTAAGATTATGGCCTTTTTGCTACCAAGCGTCTGGGCGATCTTTTGTCCCTCGGCCGGGTCGAGTACCACTCCGGTATAATCTGGTAGAAGGGCGTGGTCTTGGTAAAAGGCACACGCGTCCTGGGTGATGGGATCGAGTAGACGCCCAAGACTGGACCAGGTTTTCCCGTAAATGGAATGGGTGTGGGCGGCAGCGACGACATCGGGCCGGGCCTCGTGAACCGCTCCATGGATGGCGAAGGCGGCGGCGTTGACCATGCCATTGCCTTCTACGACCGTTCCTTGCCGATTGACCCGAATCAGATCGGAGGCGCAGATGGCACCGAAATACTTTCCAAAGGGATTGACCCAAAAATGATCGGGAGATTCCGGGTCCCGCACCGTAATATGACCGGCCACCCCTTCGTCAAAGCCCAGGTGTGCAAATAACCGGAAGGCTGCTGCTAAGCGTTGTTTACGATGCTGGCGTTCGGCGGCTGGTGAGTCGAAAGAAGGCGGTATCAGCGCAGCTTGAAGTTCCATAGGAAGCTCCTTTAAGAATGTTAAATTTGATCCTCAGTATACAGCGAAAAACCCTCTGGTGCGCGCCGAGATACTCGCCCCGGCAACTCGCCCATAAACCGCTATAATAAAGAGACTGTGAGGATAAGGAGGGCCGTGCCATGATAGATCCGCGCCCGGACATTGATCGACTAAAAGCCTACACACCCGGAACGTCTCTACAAGATGCGGCCCAGGTTTTGGGACACGAACGGATTGTCAAATTGGCCTCTAACGAAAGTCTTTGGGGACCATCCCCAAGGGCGCTGGAGGTGGCCAAAGAGACATTGTCATCCATCCAGTATTACCCGGCAATGCAGCCTCAGGCCCTGGTGGAGGCCCTCGCGAAGACCCATCAGCTTAGTCCGGATACTATATTGGTGGGTAATGGTGCCGACGAAATCTTACGAATTCTCGCCACCGCATACTGTGATGCCATGACATCGATTGTGTATCCGTCCCCGAGTTTTTCCGCCTACCAGCACAGCGCTCGACTAGTCGGTGCAACATTGCGGTCCGTGCCGCTCACGGCTGATGGCCGCAACGATCTACAAGCGGTGCGGGATCGAGTGGATGCCTCAACTCGGCTCATCTACCTTTGCTCACCCAACAACCCCACGGGTGGCTCGCTGACGCGCGTTGACTGGGAAGCGTTCTTAGCGGCGATACCCCGGAGCGTACTGATTGTGGTCGACGGGGCCTATCAGGAGTTTGTGGCCGATCAGCAAGCGCCGGATTTTTTGGAAGCAGTGCGTCAAGGATATCCTGTCGTCGTGGTGCGCACGTTCTCCAAGCTTTACGCTTTGGCGGGCCTGCGAATTGGGTGGGCGGCCGCTCCGGCAGATGTAATTGTCGCCTTAAAAAAGGCCCGTGAACCGTTCTCGCTGAATGCGGTGGGGGCCGGAGCGGCAACGGCATCTCTAAGCGACCCCGAATATTTTTCCTGGGTCCGGCAAGAAACACTGAACGCTCGATCCCATTTCATGAGCCTCGTCACACGGCGCGGGATTGACCATTTCCCGAGCCAAGCGAACTTTGTCACCATAAAAAGCCCCGATAGTGATGCCGAATTGACGGCGCATCGCCTGTTGGAAAAGGGCTTTGTGGTGCGGCCCACGACGAATTTCGGCTTGCCCGGGTACTTACGGGTGACGATGGCCCCTATAAATATTTTAGAGGACTTTATGGAGGTCTGGGATCAATTGTAATGCGTCCAGTTTTAAGCCGAAGAGCGAGGATCCCCGATGCCTCCCACGCTGTAACCGGCCAATCGGCCGACAATGACTTCGGTATTATGAGTGTGTTCAAAAAGTAGGACCAAGGGGGTTGACCAACGATGAAATCTGTTCTATGTTTAATACGCTAAAGTGATGATGAGGAGATGCGCGAATGCAAAAGTGGTTGGATGAGAACCGTAGGCAATATGAGACATTTTTACGGGTAGTCAATTGGCTAATGCAGGAAGAATTTGACCCAGTTCCGACCGAGCCTTTGCGTAATCAGGCATATCGCATTGATCACACCCGTGCCATGGTCGATTTATTGGGGAGTTTTTCCGGCCCACAAATGTCTACACCGCTCAAGCTTTTCGCCACGGGCCCCTTATTTCATCCGCGCCGATCTATCTGGACAGAAGCGGTAGACGTGGAAATTATCGGGCGAGGCCCAGGGATCGATGTCGGCCAACTCCTCATCGTCTTGGGCAAGGTGGCGGGTGAGTTGGCTCCCACGCTTGCCCCCGGAGACCTAACTATGGTGTTCGGCAACGTGGATTGGCTTAGGCGGGCACTTTTAGCCATGGGCTGCACCCGAGGTGACGTTGAAGACATCCTGCAATCTTTGCAACACGGGAATTTGGAGGCCGCGGAGGCCAAGATATCCAAAGCACCGAACGGAAACCCGCATCTGATACGACCTCAAACCGTGGACTCATTCTTTTCGATGTTGAATGGCTATCTGCCAATGACCGCGCCCGGTGTAGGCTTCGAACCCTGGGACACCCTATGGGACTTATCGCTCGTAGGAAATTGGAGCTATTATTCGGGACTTGTGTTTACCCTCTATCATACGCGCACGGGTCAGGTCTTGGCCAATGGCGGACGCTTTGACATTGCCACGCAAAGCCAAGAGTTCGCGGGCGCCGGGTTTACGCTGTATTTAGACGCCTGGCAGTCGGCACTGGACGAGGCACAGAACGCCGATGTCAGTTAACACCACCGTGGTGGTCGCCAAGGGCCGTATTATGGATGCCCTAAAAGACCTTTGGGCTGAGGTCGGGTTTTCCTGGCCGATTCATGAAGGCAATCGTCAGTTATGGTTTCCAGCTCAAGATGATCAACCCGGGCTGATTGTGGCACGCGCACGAGATGTGCCCACTCTGGTAGCCCGCGGTATTGCTGACTTTGGAGTGGTGGGACTGGATGTGCTAGAAGAATATCCGGATCCGGGACTGGTGCGGGTATTGGATTTGCAGTTGGCTCGTTGCCGACTCGTGTTGGCTTCCCAAACGCCTCGTTGGCCCGAAGGACCCGTCCGCGTGGCTACCAAATACCCCGAAATTACGCGTCAGTTTTTTCACCACCATGGTCATCCGGTGGAAACCGTCGGGTTATCCGGGAGCGTGGAGCTCGCACCAGTGATTGGGCTGGCTCCCTATATTGTGGATGTCGTGGATACCGGCGAGACACTGAAGCAGCATGGACTTTACGTGGTCGAAACCATCTTGCGGTCAAGCGCCCAGTTGGTAGCAAATCCGGGATTGTGGCGAATCCGTCCATCCAACCAACACTTTACTCGCCGGCTCAGGCAAGGCATCGAAGGGAGAGCCCGGGGAAATATCGTCGGCGGCCCGGGTCTGAAGGCAGCTTTTGAGTAACGCCTGAAAACGAGAGATCAAAAGGGCGCCCTAGTCAAGGGGTCTCTCTACGGATATTCAAAGATAGAAAGGTGGTGAGCGCGGTACTTCTCTGGTGGCAACGCCGGGGGTCTCGCCGCGCAATGTTGGATGAATGACGTGCAAAAAACGGTCAATAGTATTCTCGACACGATTCAGATAGAAGGACTTGATGCGGCGCTCCGCTACACGAACCTTTATGACCGTATTCGCTTGGAGCCTAAACACGTGCTCTGGGACCCTTACGACATGGACCAGGCGCCCGATAGCCCTCCCTTGACCCCAGAGATTAGGGAGGCCCTCGACTTTGCCATGAAGCGGATTGAGCAATTTCACGAAGTGACGCGGCCCGGTTCCCACACGTTTGCACCAGAGCCCGGCCTGGTTTTGGAAGAGCGATTCCTGCCCCTGGCACGGGTGGGGCTTTATGTACCTAATGGGGAATATCCCTTGCTGTCGAGCCTATTAATGACGGCGATACCGGCGCGGGTCGCAGGGGTCCGGGACATCGTGGTGGCAGTATCTCCTAAGCGTTCCATTCGCAATGACGCGCGATGGCTCTACGCGTTTAAAAAGTTAGGGATTCACCAGGTGCTAAACTTGGGTGGGGCCCAAGCCATCGGCATTTTAGGCTACGGGTTCCCAGGGTTTTCACCCGTCGATCTCATTGCTGGGCCGGGAAATCCATACGTGACCGAGGCTAAAGAAGAGATGAGACGACGTGGTCGCGTCGGGATTGATGTGACCGCAGGTCCGTCTGAAGTCATGGTGGTTGCGGGTGATGAGCGCTATTTTCCAGTGATTATCGAAGACTTGCTCGCCCAGGCGGAACACGGTCCTGGCGCGAGCGGCACCCTAGTGACTTGGGATTCGACCTTGGCTAGTCGTGTGGAACGGTATCTGGAGCAGCTTGAGCCCCGCGATCTTTTGGGCACTGTGCGAGTCATACGAACCGCCACGCCAAGAGAAGCTGGGGTGGTAGCCAATCGGGCCTGCCCCGAACATCTAGGACTTATGGGATTGGAAGCCGAATCCTTGTTGGATCAGATCCACACCGCTGGGGCCGTTTTTGTGGGGCCGATGGCGGGTCAAGCCTTAGGGGATTACGTCGCGGGGCCGAGTCACGTTCTCCCGACGGGAGGAGCCGGGCGATTTCAATCGGGACTGTCGACGGGAACCTTCATGCGGCGAATGAGCATTATCCAGGCCTCGCCCGAATTGTCGCCAACCACCATCGAGATGGGTGTCATCCTGGCCGAATTAGAAGGGCTTAACCATCACCAAGCTTCTTTACGCGTCCGGCTTGATACCGCGACCGAAGACTAACTCATCGATAAAGGAAAAGAGGTAATGGATTGCGTCAAGCTAAACTCTCGCGGACGACAAAAGAGACTTCAATCTCACTCACACTCGATCTGGACACGTTTTATGAACCCCAGATCGAGACCGGGTTGCCGCTTTTTAGCCACTTTCTCACGGCTTTTTCCTTTCACGGCCGGTTTGGGGTGAATCTTCATGCCACTGGAGACATCGAAGTGGATCCGCATCATGTGATAGAAGACGTGGGCATCGTGCTGGGACAGGCGGTCGACCAAGCCATTGGTGAGCGCCGTAACATTGCCCGCTTCGGTCAGCGCTATGTACCGATGGATGAGGCCCTCGTGTTGTGCGCCTTGGACCTTTCTGGGCGCGGGCAATGCTACTGGGGACCGGGGTTTATTGATCGGCACATCAATGGGGTTAGTGCTGAAGTGTGGCCTGAATTTTTTCACGGCTTCGCTCGTCACTCTAAAAGTACGGTGCATCTGCGATATGTTGCCGGAGAAAATGCGCATCACGTCTATGAAGCCAGTTTTAAGGCGTTGGGACGAGCACTGGCCGAAGCGGTGACGCCGCTGGATACCGGGGGGATGGCCTCCACTAAAGGGGTACTAGCATGAGGGTTGCCATCATAAGACTGGACACCGGAAACTATGGGAGTCTCATCGCCGCCATCAGGCGTCTTCAAATACACCCTCTATTGTGGTCGTCCGCGGAGGATATCAAACCCGTGGATTGGGTGATATTGCCCGGTGTCGGCGCACTCAACAACCTCTATGGACGGCTCCAACAACGGGGATTTTTAGAAGGCTTAGCCGATCTCAAAGTGAAGGGAACCCGATTCCTCGGAATCTGTCTAGGGCTCCAAGCCTTTTTTGGTGACGGTGAAGAGGGGGGCCATGGCTTAGGCTGGCTTGAGGGGACGGTGCCTCGACTGGGTGCTCAGACTTTGCCCCATATTGGATTCAATACGGTCAATACGACCGAAACGAGCCCCGCATGGCTTAAGGAATTTGACAGCGTCCCGTTTTATTTTGTCCATAGCTATCGGGTGCAACCGACCGATTCCTCTTACGTTGCGGCCACGACCTTATATCACGAGGAATTCCCCAGCGTGATTGTGGCACCCGCCCTGTACGGCGTGCAATTTCATCCGGAATTATCCGGTCCCGTCGGCGATCGGTTTTTTCAGAAACTTTTCGCCAGCGGTACCTAAACCAAAAAGCGATAGAAAGGTTGGGGGGAGTCGTGGAAATTTGGCCTGCCCTAGATATTTTAGGAGGCCGCGTGGTACGTCTCCATCAAGGGGATTTCATGCGTGCCACCACATACGCGGATGATCCGATGAAGTTTTTGGAAGCCTTCTTCGGAGGGATTCCCCCCCGCTTGCATCTGGTGGATTTAACGGGAGCCCGAACGGGACAGTTCACGCTCTTTTCCTTGGTGGCTCACTTGGCTCGTCGCGGTATCGATCTCGAAGTGGGTGGAGGCATCCGCCGCATCGACGATGTTGCACGGCTGGTGGATAGTGGGGTGCGACAGATAGTGGTCGGCACCCAAGTCGTGCGAAACCCGGGTTTCCGCCAAGAAGTTTTCGAACGATTTGCCTCCTATTTGGTGATGGCGCTGGATGTGCGCGATGGCCGGATTCAAATCGGCGGGTGGGATCAACCGGGTCCTCGAGCACGCGAGTTTTGGCAAGAACTTTATCAAACAGGCTGGACCAAAGCGAACGTCACCGACATTGACCGAGACGGCACGTTAGGCGGTCTACGTGAAGAATTCTGGCAGTCGTGGAGTCAGGAGCCGGGCGACTTGGCCGCGGGTGGTGGAGTGGGATCGATGCTCGATTTGGAGCAGCTCGAGCGTTGGGGGCTCAAACGGGTGGTCGTCGGTAAGGCTTGGATTGAGGGCAAGATTCCGAAGGAGGTGTTTTTTGCATCATGCTGATGCCTCGAATTATTCCCTGTCTGGATGTTCGCCACGGCCGTGTCGTGAAAGGGGTGCAATTTGAATCGCTGGTCGATAGTGGCGATCCCGTGGAATTAGCTTGGCGGTACGCTAAGGACGGTGCGGACGAATTGGTGTGGTTAGACATTATGGCCACGGTGGAGGAAGTCTCGTTGCGTTGGGATCAAATTAAGAGAGCCCGAGAACGGCTCAACATTCCCCTCACGGTGGGCGGTGGGATCCGGACCCTGGAGGACGTCGAGGCGCTTTTAGATCATGGGGCCGATAAGGTGTCGATCAATTCCCAAGCCCTTTTGGATCCGGACCTTATTACTCGCGTGGCGGCGCGATGGGGTTCCCAATGTGTGGTGGTGGCGATTGATGCCAAGCGTGAGGGAGAGCGCTTTGCCGTCTATTCCCATGGAGCGCGGCGGCGAACGCGTTGGGAATTAGGGGCTTGGCTTCGAGAAAGCGAGAGGCGCGGAGCGGGGGAATTTCTTCTCACCAGCATCGATCGGGATGGAAGCCAGCATGGTTATGACCTTCCCATGCTGGAATACGCCCGCGAGCAAGTGTCTTCTCCCATTATTGCCTCGGGAGGGGCGGGCACAGTAGACCATCTCCACGACGCCATAAAGGCCGGGCATCAGGCATTGCTTTTAGCGTCCATCTTACACCAAGATCGAATCGGGGTGGCGGAAATCAAGCAACAACTACAACAAGCGGGGGTAATGGTAAGATGGCCCATATTATAGAAGATGGACAGGTGCTCTATCCGGTCATTGTCCAGGAACAAAGTTCTCTTCAAGTCCTGATGATGGCGTACGCCAACGACGAAGCCCTCGCCTTGACCAAGTCCACGAAGTGGGCCCACTTTTATAGTCGATCCCGAAAGACCTTGTGGAAAAAAGGGGACACATCCGGCCACGTCTTGTCTGTGTCGAGAGTTCTCTCCGATTGTGATCAGGATAGCTATCTCTATCTGGCCCATCGGACCTCAACCGTTTGTCATTTGGATCGTCCCTCGTGTTTTCAGGAGGCACCCATGGGTGGCGGCGATCCATTGGCTTTGATTCGCGCCATTGTGGAAGAACGTCTCCAAAATAAGCCCCCAAGAGCCTCGTATACCTGGCAATTATTTGAGGGGCCCATCACCAATCTTGTGAAGAAAGTTGGGGAAGAAGCCGTAGAAGTGGTAATTGGAGCCTTGGCAGAGCCAACGGATTCGAATGCTGCAGGTAGTCAAAAGAACGATATAGTCTGGGAAATTTCTGACCTGTTGTACCACTTGGCGGTTTTGATGAAGCGACTGGAGATTCCGAATCAGGCGATCGTCCAAGAACTGTGGCAACGTCACCAGGACACGGCTATTTAGTCTCCCATGTCTTGGGAGGGCAGGGCCGGTCCTTACGTCCCGGAGATTTTCCTCTCCAACATCCTCGATGCCGGGCTGGCCTATCCGGGGTGTCAATCGGAAGAGTGTCGATCCCTTTAATAGGAGCCGGAGGGATCCCCGGGGAGAGATGTGTGATACACTCGGTACGAATCGGCCGACACTGTGTTTGTAAGCGAGACCTGATGGAGGATTTGTTGAGGAAGATACCGACTGGGCTGTTGTCCCTTTTTATCATCGTGTTATGGGGTGCGACGTTTCCCGCTATTACTTTGGCACTCCACCATGTATCACCTTATACCCTGGCCGGTTGGCGCGTGTTGCCCGCCGGTATTGTCGTGTCTTTGTGGGCACTCTTGCAAAAACTCCCGCTCCCTTCGCGTCGACTGTGGGGCGCGGCAGCGATATCCGCTGTCTTTAATGTGGTCATGTTGTATGGCGGACAAATTGCGGCCAGTGCCTATTTGAGTCCTGGCCTGGTCGCGGGCTTGATCTATTTACAACCGATCTTGGTGGCTTTGTTCGCTCATCTCTGGTTGGGTGAATCCATATCCCGTGCCAAGGTTTCGGGGATTCTTTTGGGCCTCGCCGGTGTGGGTTTAATCGCCTTTAGCGCCGGTACCCAGGCGTCCCTATTGGGCATTGTCTTGGCGGTGGGCGCGGCTATTGGTTGGGCAGTGGGCACCGTGTATCTGAAGGCGCATCAAGAAGATTCTTTGGTGTGGTTCGTGGCGCTCCAATTTTTGCTAGGCGGCGCGGCCTTTGCCATCGTTGCAATTGCGGTACCGGGCATGCCCGCACAGTGGTCGCTCGCCGTGTTGGCAGATATTTTCTTCATTATGATGGGAGGCACCGCTGGTGCTTGGCTACTATGGTTGGCTTTGCTGTCTCGTGGGGAAGCTAGTCGGGTTAGCACCTTCTTATTCGGGGTGCCTGTAGTAGCCAGCTTCATTGGAATCTTCTGGTTTAACGAGACGCTAAGCCTAAGATTTGTAGGCGGCCTCGTTGCGGTCTCTTGTAGTATTCTACTGGTCAATGCCAAATTAGGAAGCCGTCGCCGCGATCCGTCCGCGGTGTTCTCTGAAAAATCTAAAGTCCGAAAGGAGTAGCCCCCCGCGTTCTGCGTGGATTCTTCCCATCGGTTCCGCCACCATGCGATGCGATTCCCACTTACTGGGAATCGCATCGAGACCGGCGTTTTGCGCTTTACAACGAAATCTTAGCGCGGGACAAATCCAACAACGTCATGATGAGACCCAAGTGGGAAAATCCTTGAGGGAAGTTTCCGCGCGGGGTACCGGTTTTTTCATCGGCATGCTCACCTAAGAGGCCGAGGTCAGTTTGGTTCTTCATGATGCCACTAAGAATGCTCTCTGCGTCCTCAACACGCTCTAACTGGATATAGACGCGGGCTAACCAAAAACTCGCCAGGACAAAGGGGTGCGCGGCACTGCCCAACATGTCAGTGGCGTATCGATATACCCAAAAATCCTTTAATAGGACTTTCTCGATTTTTTCAAGGGTCCCCATGAACTTGGGATCGTCCGGTTCACAATATCCATAGAGCGGCATAACGAGTAACGCGGCATCCACGGTATCCCCGCCAAAGGATTGGGTGTAATAGCCTTTAGCGGTGTTATACCCCTGTTGTTCAATGGCTTCGTGGACCTTCTCGGCGGCCGTGCGCCATTTCGTGATGAGTTTGTCATCCGCATGGATGGCTTCTGCCAGATCGGCCCCGTAATGGAGGGCCACCCAACACATCACTTGGGAATGGGTGTAGTGGGCATCTTGATCCCGAAACTCCCAAAGGCTCGCATCTTCCTGCTGCCAATTGTGAGCAACCCAATCGATGGTAGTCTCTAGAATGTACCAATAGTTGCGGATAAAGCCGATGTCGCCGGTCACATCAAAGTACTTCCACACGGTCCACAAGAAGTCGCCTTCAATATCTAATTGTAGTTGCCGGGTGGCCGCATTTCCTTCACGGCAAGGCACCGACCCTTGGAATCCTGGGAGCCAGTCCAAGTCATGCTCACCGCGGATTAGGGTGCCATCAACGTGGAAGAAGGGGGCTTGGAACGGTTTCCCTTGGAGGTCGACGGAGTTCAACAGGAACTCCAAGAAACGTCGGCAGGCGACCGTGTTTCCGGCACTCAGCAGGGCTTCAGCCGCGTACGAGCCATCGCGCACCCAGGCGAAACGATAGTCCCATTGACGGGTTTCTCCAATGGTCTCGGGTAGGGAAGTGGTGGGTGCCGCAATGATCGCGCCATTGGTCCGATAGGTGAGTCCTTCGAGTACTAGCAGCGAGCGCACAAAGGCTTCACGATGGGGACCTTCGTAGGTAGGTAATAGATTCACCCGATGGTGCCAGTACGCCAAGGTATGGGCAAAAGACGTATTGAGGGTCTCATGAGCAATATCGGCCTCCAAGGCGACGGATTGCTCTGCCAAGATGTCCGCCGCTTCAACCAGCCGATCCTCGTCATCGGCGATGTATTGCAAAACCAACTCGTAGTGGCCGGGCGGCAGGTGCCAGATTCCTTGGTTGACGTCCCCATTCACTGTATGCGAGTCCAAAAGAGGCTTGCCATTGACCACGAACACTAGCGCTTCACGCGCCATTGGATTGCGAAAAATAGCGCCCGAATCGACCGCCTTGGGTGCCGGATGGATTAATCCGTAATGAAATCGGGGGCGCATTTCCACCACGAGAGGCAGATCGGATTTGATCAATCGCCGGAGTTCAGAGCGTCCGATCGCCAGATAGTCGTGAACGATGGCACGCCCACGGCCGGATTCCCAGGTGGTGGTCACGATATTGGTGTTGGGTACATACTGTTGTGAGACCTCCGCCTGGTCTTCAGGATAAATCCGGAAATATCCGTTATCTTCGGTGCCGAGGAGCCGAGCGAAAATGGCCGGGCTATCGAAGCGAGGGAAAGACAGCCAGTCAATGGATCCGTTAGGACCAAGTAAGGCCGCGCTATGAGCATTAGATAAAAAACCGTAAAACTTCATGCAAAAAGTTCCTCCTCACCCCATGGCCAGCGGCGATGCGCTACCACGGAAGGGTTAGTGTCTCTTTCCTGGTGAGAGGTGCAAGCAGTGGTGGCCGCCATCCGGTGGCACCTTTCAGCAGGATACGTCCATTATAGAACTATTGACCCAGGATTGTGGGAGGCGAACCTAAACTGCGTCGGCGGGGCCATCTACCGTAAGGTTGCGGCTAGCAGGGATGCCGGCTGCCAGCATCAGGATGGTAGTGACCATCAAAAGCAGAAGCGGGATAGTCCAGGCATGGGTCTGGTGATAAATAAAGCCGACGGTAATCGGGCCAATAGCTGCCAATAAGTAGCCAACTGATTGTGCCATCCCTGATAGTTGGGTCGCGGCGCGCTCTGTCGTGGTGCGTAGGCTAAAGTAGGTCAGCGCAAGGCTAATGCTGGCGCCGCCCGCAAAACCGATGCAGGCGATCCAAAGCCAGGCCAGGGTGGTGCCTTCAAACAGAAGACCGAGGTATCCGATGAGAAAGAGGATGCCCGTGACAAGCATCAGAAAGCGTTGGTCATGACGCCGGCTGGCCCAAATCGGCATCAGGAACGATCCCGGCAGACTAATGAGTTGCATGAAGGACACCATCCAGCCCGCTGCCACTAGCGGCATCCCAAGACTATGCAAGAGCGTGGGGAACCAGGCCACGTTGACATAAAATAGTAAAGACTGAAGGCCCATGAAGAGGGTCACTTGCCAGGCCAACCCGGATCGCCATAAGGACACCCGGGCATAGGTGGGGAGTGTCTGGCGGTGGCGCACTTGCGGGAGCCAGACCAGGATTCCCAGGGTGGATAGGAGTGCCCATACCGCGAGCGAGCCAGACCAGCCGAGCGGTGTATCGATGGCCAGGGGGACACTAATCCCGGATGCCAGTGCGGCGAGCACTCCCATCACGGTAGAATACATCCCCGTCATCAATCCGACTCGGTGGGGGAAGTCACGTTTGATTAGGCTCGGCAGTAGCGCGTTGCCGATGGCGACGCCACTACCTACCAAGAACATTCCAATTAACAACAAAGGAATCGACCCAAACGATCGCAAAAGTGTGCCGATGGTTAGAATCACCAGACCCAATAGGAGCGAGGGCTCGAGCCCAAGGCGTCGCACCAGGCTCGGAGCGACAGGAGAAATCAATCCAAAGGCCAAGAGGGGCAAGGTGGTCAAGGCGCCGGCCCACCCGCTATTCATGCCCGTATCATGAGAAATCAGCCCAATCAGTGGGCCAACCCCGGTGATGGTGGGGCGTAGGTTCATGGCGAGGAGCACAACGCCCGCTACTAATAAGAGCGAGTGGAATCGTGAGGATGTTTTGACAGGACGTTCCTCCTTACGGGGCACACACCATATTCTATTGTAGCCCTTCGGCTATAAGGGCTCAATACTTGTCGTGATATTGATTGTACCCGAGGTAGGCCAGGATATAGTGAAAAGAGGCAGGACGTGCGCGCGGGTCCTGTCTCTAGCGTGACTCTTCTAGTCATGATGGAAGGAAGCTCCCGGGGCCTAAGAGTCGACTGCTGCCCCCGGCACGATGAGAACATTTTCGAAGGAGGTTCTATCCAAGTAACCACAGGGAAACTTCATAAGGCGGGTTTACCTCAGCATGAGGCATGTTACCAGCGGTCTACGCGTCCTGTACGCTGCGTCCCAGGAGGTAATAGAGAATCATACCGATGACCGGCAAAATGAGGATCACGAGGGTCCATAAGATTTTGTGCCCGATACCTGCTCGACCCGCCAGCACACTGACAATGGCGACGACGTCTAACACAAACACTAAGATGGCAATCCAGTGTCCCATGTTGATCATCCTTTCCTTCATTGACCTTCTTAAAACCCCTCACCTATAGCATTCGGGGCTATTTCGTCGTTTTTGTGGGTGGTCATCAACGCGGTAAAGGGCCCGGTATCGTGGTCTTGGGACCATGTGGCAGACCCGGGCCTATCAGGATGGGAGTGGCTTGGTGTCATTTTAGGGCTGTGGTACATTGTTGATAAGGAGGCGTTTCGCCATGATGCCGTCACTGTTTGTCGCTCATGGGTCACCCATGATCGCGATCGAGGACAACCCGTATGCGAGGATTTTGGATCACCT
>JAKADJ010000460.1 GCA_021820645.1 Bacillota bacterium | reverse complement strand
AATTGGCGTTACGACACCCCGGATTTAAACATCATGATCCAGATTGAAAACCCGACAATGCCGAGTCCAATAAAGAGCGCCAAGGCCAGTACCGGGATCTGCCAGGTGGTGCCGCGGCCTTCGCGCAGATGCATGAAAATCCCTAGTTGCAACGCGGCTTGGATAAAAGCCAAGACCAGGATGAAGGGGATCAGGGACCCTATAGGGAGCCAGTGGTCGGCGACCATGCCGAAGGCCAAGAGGGTCAGGATAATCGATAAGACGTACCCAATAATCTGAAGGCTTGGGAAATGGGTCGCATGCATTTTGGGACGCAGCACACTGAGTTCGACCTCGTCGCCTTGTCCGGTGGGCACGAGATTGAGAGATTGGTCTTCGTGGTCCATGAGATTTGTCCTCCTAACGTTAGGCGAGTCCCGATAAATACACCACCGTGAAGAGAAAGATCCACACGATGTCAAGAAAATGCCAGTAGAGTGCAAAGGCGTAAAGCTTACGACGGGTGGTTACCGTAAGACCCTTCATGCCGAGTTGGAGGGCCAGCATGATGGCCCATCCGATCCCCACCGAGACATGGCTGCCATGGGTGCCGACGAGCGTAAAGAACCCCGATAAAAAGGCACTTTGGTGCCAGGTGTGCCCACTTAGCACATCGCTCGTGAATTCCCGAATCTCTAAAAAGACAAAACTCATGCCGAGCCCGAGGGTCACCACCAACCACGCAATGGCTGGCGTAACCCGATTTTTTCGGGCGGAGTAAAGACTAAGGCTACAGGTAAAGCTTGAGGTGAGAAGGATGAGTGTTTCGGTAAGCACTGGCCCCATCGTGAACAGTTGATGCGGGGTAGGCCCAAGGCCCACTCGAGAGCGGAACACCACATAGACCGCGAAGAGGCTCCCGAAGAGAACCAGGTCGGTGGTCAGAAAGATCCAGAACCCCAGGATCCGGATGCTCTCCATATTATCCGAAAACTCGGGCGGTAATGTCGTCGTGGTGGCACTCATGACTCAACCCTCCCTAATTGGGCTTCCGTATGCAGTACATGCTGGGCGTCAATCTCCATCTCGCTGTAATCCGCGAACGAGCCATACGCCAAGGAAGCCACGACCCCGATCCCACCCAAAATGGCCATCCAGAACCACGCAAAGATGAGCCCAATGGCTCCCACGAAGAATGCCGCCGCCAGCATGATCGGCATCGGGGTGTTTTTAGGCATATGGATGGGGCGAACGGTGGATTCCGAGATCTTGACCTCGTCGGTTCGGCCTTCTTGTTTCATTACCCACCATTCATCGCGGGAGCGGACGTGGGGAATGCGCGCGAAGTTATATTCCGGCGCCGGCGAGGGCAAGGACCATTCCAGTGTCCGTCCATCCCAGGGATCTCCCGTGGTATCCCAATCCGGGTGCAAACCACTCCAGATGATGTTGTAGACCATCACCACGAACCCGGCGCCCATGACAAAGGCCCCCATAGTCGACCAGATGTTGAGTGCGGTCCAGCCGAGGCCAGCCGGGTAAGTGGCCATGCGCCGGGTCATACCCTCAAAGCCGAGAAAGTATTGAGGCATGAACGTGAGCCAAAACCCGCCGGCGAATAAGGCAAAGGCCCAGGTGCCTTGGCGCTGGTTAAGATTCCAGCCAAACATTTTGGGCCACCAGTAGTACATCCCGGACAAGACGCCAAATACGGTACCACCGAGAATGACGTTATGAAAATGGGCGATGAGGAAATAGCTATTGTGGTATTGGTAGTCCCCCGGCACGGCAGCGAGCATTATGCCCGTGGCTCCCCCCACCACGAAGGTGGGAATGAATGCGAGCTGCCAGAGCATGGGGACCGTGAGCCGGATTCGACCACCCCACATGGTAAAGATCCAGTTGAACATCTTCACCCCCGTAGGAATGGCGATGAGCATCGTCGAGAGTCCAAAAAATACGTTCACTGAAGGCCCTGCGCCCATTTCGAAAAAGTGATGGACCCAGGTCCCATAACTGAGCAATGAGATGGCCAAGAGCGACGCGACCATGGCTTCGTAGCCGAAGAGGGCTTTGCGCGAAAACGTCGGAACAACTTCGGAGAAGACGCCAAAGGCGGGCATGACCAGAATATAGACCTCGGGGTGGCCAAAGATCCAAAATAGGTTGACGTACATCATAGGCATGCCTTGATGCGCCACGGTAAAAAATGAGGCGCCAAACACACGATCTAGCATGGTTAGACCGAGGGCGACGGTGAGCGGTGGAAAGGCAAAGAGCACCAGAGACGAGGTGATGAGGGCAGACCATACGAAAACGGGCATTTTGGAAAGACTCATGCCGGGTGCCCGCATCCGGAGGATGGTGACCAAAAAGTTAATGCCGGTGGCAATGCTACCGATCCCCGCGACCTGCAAGGACAACAGAAAGTAATTTTCGCCGACCCCGGGATTGTACAGTAACTCCGAATAGGGTGGGTAGGACATCCAGCCGGCACTCGGGGATCCCCCGACCGAAAACGAAACGTTTAAGAGAATGGCGCCGAATGCAAAAAGCCAAAAGCTGATGGCATTGAGGCGCGGAAACGCCACATCACGGGCCCCAATCATGAGCGGGACCGCCACATTGAACAGAGCGAAAATCATGGGCATG
>JAKADJ010000459.1 GCA_021820645.1 Bacillota bacterium | reverse complement strand
CGGATTGTGTATCAAGATACCGGGACTACGATCCGAATTATGGGATTCGGCCATCGATGGATTCCACAGGACCTGTACACCCGACTTTCTCCGAAATAATCATGCCTTCTACCACGGAGGGTCTTTCTGCGGATATGGGCTCACGCAACATGGTGTCTCCGGCAAGATTCGAACCGGTGACGACCGGGATTAGAAGGCCCGTACTCGGGGGTCTACGGCGTGTCTCCGATGCGCTGTAGTCATTGTCCATCAAGGGATTAGAGGTTTCGGAGCATTTTACGCTGTCGCTCCCAAACTAGCCATTCCATGGCTTCATGGTGACGCCGTGGTGACGGCTACGATACGGGAGTCATGCGGCCCTCCGTCGGTCACCCGAAAAGAAACCCTCCGATTCGGCACGATTTAGGGCGCGGTGTGCCCCCGTTTGCGCCGTCGCTTTTATACGTGCGTCCAGTTCCCCTCGATTTCTACGAATTTCGGGACTAATTTCCTTTTCACGTGATTCCGGCCTACGCCCTCCTTGTAGACGCTTCGAAGCCGGAGTGACCTCCGACCACGCAAGACTCGGTATGGAGCTGTTGGCTTAGGTTTACCCCCGACCACCCTTAAAGGCGGCGCGTGTTTCTTGAGTTTATCAAGGCGCACCCCCCGTAGGCAGATGATAAACGGCGGAAACAAAGGGTCTAGACAGTCCGAATTTATTGTTCCCAGCGCCTGGCTGGCGATGAAATCTCGACTGGGGTCCGTACTCGGTGACACCTCTTAAGAGCCGAACTGCTATAATTGAGATACAAAATAGGGGAGGTGCGCGAATGGCAACAAGAGTCGTACGAGATTCGGACCTGGCCAACAAGCTCCGGAGTGCCACGGCAGATGGGGAAGCTTTGGTGGAAGCTGGCGGTGTCCGCTTTTTAGTCATCCGGGTACCCGGTGTCATTGAGTTGGACGATCCCGACGAGATGGCCATGGCTCTTGCCGCCGCACAGGAGTATTCTGGGGCCTCCTATGAAGTGCACGAAGTGCTCGAGATATTCCGCCAAGAGCGCGCCCAGGGCGAATGACGTGGGCGATCGCGTGACCTTTCGGGAGACCGCTCTAAACGACCTTCGCCACCACGACCAATGGCGTTTATCGATGGAGCCACCGGCCCCGCCCATCCGGGCCGAAGTCGTGGTGGCCATCGCTCGAAAGCTTGAACCATTCCAAGGGTTTGATGACCTCCCATACCCCGTCGTATCCGTTCATGGAGAAGTGCTTCCCGTCAAACGTTGCCTGGTCGACGTCCGGTCCAAGAGGTTCGTCGTGTTCGTAACTCGGGGCGCCGATGGGCAACCGGAGGTCGCTCGTATACGACACCCACGCCAACAGCCCCTGTTCTGAGAAACCACATACCTTTGCCTTAATTTAAGTTACGTGGACCTAACCCGAAAATAGGCCAGAAAGAGGCCGACGCCTTACGGTGCTCTTGCCCCGAGTAGTGAGGCCCTCCAACAGGTCATGTTCTGCCCCGCGTCGGCATCATGATGATGATCGTGGCGTTTTAACAACCCAACCGTGCAAAATTCCCCGTATGTGTAGATTGCCGTGGATTAGTCGTCGCCTATAGATTAATGAGTTCAGATACGGATAGCCCCGCCTGCCGAACAATGGCTCGAACGGTCCCCTCTGGCAGCACCCCGGGATGATGGGGCACCGCCGTGCGGCGCCCATCGAGTCTGTTTCTCCAATTTCGTGACTGCCTTTCACCGGCCGATCGAACTCAAATCCACGCGAGGATGGCCCGGCGGCCCGATGGGGAAAGACCAGATAGTCCTGATACAATCCCCTGCCAGCATAGACATAGCCTCGGCGGTAGCCATCGGCCACAATGGTGTCGGGTACCGTGGCCTTCTTTGCGATGCATTACGGCGGCCCAGTTAAGACCCGCCAACCCCAGTTCCTCAGCGATTTGCGGCATGACCAGGCGGCACGCCTGCTCCCAACTGGCGCAGAGAAAAGCCAATACCTAATGCCGATACAATGGAACTCCTTATCCACAGCCAACCAGTCTAATCACCAAAGTATCGATACTATCATCGAAACTCGAGGCCGTGTCATGGTCGTATTGCCTCCCGCTATCAAAACGCCGGACGCTCACCTGGTGTTTCACCCAGGTCTGGTTAGCCGTTGTTTCTGAAGCACTAGGACGGCAACCTCAAACGGCGGTTAAAATTCCCCAAGAGCCCGTAATTAAGATGAACCCGCCGCAGCCCATCGGAACAACCTGAATGTCAAAACGACCTTGTATCTCCAGCCTACCAGTGATTCAGATTGTCCCCTTAGGCCATGCGGTGGACTCTATGACCCTATCGCAACGGATAGACTAACTCGATGTCCATTCGCTCACGAAGAACCCGGTTATACCAATAATTATGGTCGGCTCCATGAATGCACAGAATGCGTTTTCCCGGATGCTCGGCAATGGCTCGTTCGGTACGGGCGATCATAATATAATGCCGTGCATTCCATTGAATGTTTTGCACTGCGGGGTTTATTGTCTCGAGCCACGCATACATTCTTTCCGTAACGCCGTCGTATGCAGACGAGTTGAATGGGATACGGCCGCGACTCCATGTGTCCATTTGCTGCAGGTT
>JAKADJ010000458.1 GCA_021820645.1 Bacillota bacterium | reverse complement strand
CAAGTCGCAGACGAACCAATAGCACGGATTTTGACGGGAATTCCCGAAGTGGATCGTGTCTTAGGGGGCGGCATTGTACCCGGTGGATTTATGTTGCTCGGCGGAGACCCAGGGATTGGAAAGTCCACCTTGTTGCTCCAAATTGCCAGTCGGGTTAGTGACCAAGGGGCGGTATTATACGTCACCGCAGAAGAATCATTGGTTCAGACGCGGTTGCGTGCTGAGCGACTAGGTGAACTGTCCTCGTCGCTGTATTTGTTGGCCGAAGGGGACATTCATCAAATCGAAGCGGCCATCGGTCAACAACCTTGGCAAATGGTAGTAGTCGATTCGCTGCAAACGGTATTTAATCCAGAAATTGAGTCGGCTCCAGGGAGTGTGGCACAAGTTCGGGATATTGCGGCGCGGTTGATGCGAATTGCTAAGCAAGGCTGTCCTATATTTCTAGTTGGACACGTTAATAAGGAAGGGTCGATGCGGCCCGTGGCTTAAGGTAACCTAAGCCAATGCACTGGGCTATATGCATGGACAGTCGAATGGTCAGCGCGTGAGAGCCCGCTGACGCGACCAATGTGCAGGAAACGGAGGCCGTGCCTTTGGATCCTCAGAGACAATATGCCCAGCTCCTGTCGGTATGGGCCCAAGGGACAAAAGCCGCACGCCGAATCAATCATCGACAAAGAGGGGAATGGTCGGACACATGGGAGGTTTGGTGGAGACTCGGACGACGGTTGGTTGAGCGCCGGCTTGAGGTTCTTCCCCTACCAACTCCGTCGCCCGTTTTATTGATCAGTTGGCTCAACGAGCACAACCTTCTAAAATGGGCGACCTTGGCCGCAGCGGATGACCAAAAGGCATTCGAGGTGTACCGCCATGTGATTCGAATTGCTCAGCCAAATTCCCCCGCTTTGCAGGTAGATGCGGACGGATGGATTCTTACCCACGTCTTGGCGGGATCCATTGGACGCCGTACGTGGACCACTCTTTTGCAGTGGGACAATCCGCCAACTCTCGTTTGTGACGGTGTCTCCGATGCCTTAACGCTTTTGGGCGCATTGCAGGCACATCCCGCCAAATTCCGACGATCTTCGGTAGCGGACTGGGCGGTATTGGCCCATTTGTGGCGGCATCGGGGCGCCCCGCAAAAGGTTCCCTTGTCCTTTGACGGGCAAACGTATGGATGGATTCGATGCCAAGATGATCGCTGGGTTTGGCCGCGACAGGATGAAGACAGTGTCCAATAATTGCGCTAGCAGGACCCCGGGTAGTGGAACATTTGGTTGACGTAGTCTTAATGTTTGAAGGCGATCGGCAACATGTTTTTCGAATGTTGCGCGGCATCAAAAATCGATACGGATCGACGAGTGAACTGGGCTTGTTTGCCATGGAGGGGGACGGGTTGGTGGTGGTCGAAGACCCCAGCCGAGCCCTTTTGGCTGGGCGGCCGACCGAATCATCGGGCTCAGCGGTCGTGGCCGCGGTGGAAGGAAGCCGTCCGCTGCTGGTTGAAGTTCAAGCCCTGCTAGTTCGAAGCTTTGGCACGCCCCGACGGGTTGTGTCCGGCATTGATCCCCATAGAGTCGCGTTAGTCCTGGCGGTGCTAGAGCGGCACCTAGGGGTGCGGGTGTCTGACATGGACGCGTATTTTAAAATCACAGGGGGCGTATCGATTGATGACCCCGCATTGGATTTAGGAATTTTAGCCGCCGCGCTATCGAGCTTATCAGGGCGTATTATTGACCCCGAATGGGTGGTAATGGGCGAAGTGGGGCTGACCGGGGAATTGCGGAGAGTGGCTCGTATGGGAGAACGCTTGCGGGAAGCAGAGCAAATGGGGTTTAAACGGGCTATCGTGCCTGGTCGTGTTTCGGAAATATTACCAGGTCTTACCGTAGTATCTTGTGAAGGTGCCATAGATGCTGTAAGGCGTTTGGGAATCATGGCCGCATCGGAACAATAGGTGGTCGAGGGGGGATGAAAAGTGGACCATACCTGGCTCGCCAAAGTGGCCCCGGGTACAGCGCTCAGGGAGGCCATTGATAACATTATTCAGGCGCGAACGGGCGCCTTGATTGTGGTTGGTGGCGAACCCGAGATCGACAACGACTGCGACGGAGGATTCCGGGTAGACGTCCCTTTTCATCCCTTTCTTTTATATGAACTCGCCAAAATGGATGGGGCCATATTATTAGATCGTGACGTAAAGCGGATCCGTCGGGCTAACGTCGAGTTGCATCCTCAAGCTGTAGACGGGTCACGTGAAACGGGAATGCGTCACCGTACCGCCGAACGTATGGCGCTGTCGCGCAACGTATTGGTCATTGCGATTTCACAACGACGGGGCTTGGTATCTCTGTATTACCAAGATGAGCGGTACGTTTTACATGACTTATCGTATATTTTGGCCAAGGCCACCGCAGCGCTTAATTCGCTCTCGCGCTATGATCGTTTATTTCGGGCCGCCCTACGACGGTTGGAAGAGGCGGAAGCCCATGGACGAGCGGTGGTAAGAGATGTGACGGAGGAGATGGCCCGAGGGATCGTTGCCATCCATATTCGACGTGATTTACAACGATATGCCGTGGAATTAGGTCGAGATGGACACTTGATTGATCTGCAAGTCGCCGAGTATCCGGATTTACG
>JAKADJ010000457.1 GCA_021820645.1 Bacillota bacterium | reverse complement strand
CCTGCCTGCCATGCGGTGTAGAGCGAAAGCCACAAATCGTCCCAACTGGCGTGCTCAATCGCAATGCCTTTGGCGGTTTGCAGTTGCCACCCATCGAGTTCGTTCCATGTACCGTGCCACCCATAGTGATGAATCAACGCCTGGGCCAACTGCCACAGGGGATGTTCCTCATTGAACGGCCCGACGGATTGCTGCATTGCGGGAACATCGTGGGCATGCAACTCCAGTGTATTCACGAGGTCGGGCGGAACGGGATCGTCATTTAAAAAGCCCCACCGCCACTCTTTGAGGAGCGTCGTGACGGCAGCATAGACCGCATCTGGAATGGTAATAAAAAGCCATCCAGGGTAGACGGGCTCTTGCCGGTACGTTAAGGGCAGAAACACGCGAATGTTGGCGACGTGTTGCTGGAGGCGTTGGTAATAGACTCGTTCTTTCCCCGGCGGCACCGACAACAGGTAGGTCGGCCCGGTGACTGCACTGGTCGATAGAGGATCAGCGGGCTTTCTGACTTTTTTGATGCGCGGTGTCGATGGGATTCGCGAGCGTGGTACGGGCGAATAGGTCTTACGACCGGAGGACCAGGCAGCCTGATCCGCGAGAAATGCTAAGGTTTCAGGATCGTAGGACGTGGAAATGGCCATGAGAAAGAACGCCTCCTTTGATGTGGGGACAACAGGGTAGAACAAAGCCGATGCAATTTGAGGCACCTGATATCGGACGAGAGGATTGTGCAAATGTGGATCAAACTTGTTGATGTCCCGGCAGGAGGCCGGGATAAACACCAGAGAAGGTGGTAACCACCGGAAGATAGAGAGCCTCCGTGGGTTGTGAGCAATTGTCGATTGCGTGGCCGCATCGGGATCATCCGGGTCACCGCAGGGCCCCGTAAGAGGGTCTGTCGATTTCCTTTCCAATCAGCCTGGGTGCCTCGGGTGATGATCTTCTCCTCCACCTCGAAACCCCCTCAGGAGCCGCGCTACCGTCCCCCGATGCCGTGTTCACACACAATATTCAATCACTTGCGCTCTAAAAAACTTTGAGTGCCCCCCTTGCCGGTGGAACCGGCGATAACGAAAGGCCCAGTCGGGTCTTACCTTTCGCTTTGGCGTTTCTGGGCTTGTTGCACGATGCCAATGCATCGTGGGCCCTGGGGAGGTGCCACGGGACACGCCCTACTCTCCCAGGCGGCAGCGGCGGGGTTTTCCGACTATTGCCATGTGGGCATTTCCTCCGACATGGCGTCGGTGAACCCGGCCGTTTCCCGTGACCGGGTCCTTCTCCCTTCGCAGGCAGGCTGTGATACCCTGGCTGCCGTACTGTCGGTTCGCGTCTTGGCCTCCTACGTCGAGCGATTCGGGGTCCCCGAGTGCGCAAGGCCGATCGATGACCGGGGAGGCACCCACCCGATCCATCTCGTTCCCCTTGTTTCCTCGTTTCTCACCCGGTGCCCGACAGACGCCTAACGCGTATTTCTAGCGGTGCCGACCTTCACCGGAATGGAGGGAAGAATGCACAAGCCATTCCTCCAATCCATCCTCCACAACCTCCCAAGTCAGTGCCATGAGAACCATGACAAATTCTTGGTTTATCTGTCCCTATTATTATTACGCACTGGATTTTATCTGTCAATAATACGTGTGTGTTTTTTGTCAAATACGCACTATTTATTTCACACGACATTGTCCAAGGCTCGTTGTTATTTGTGTTTTATCCTCAAGTTTGGATACGTAAGGCCGGTATCGTGTTATGATACCGGCAAAGGAGTGTGTTAATAGTGCGTCTGGATGCAGACATAAAAACTATTGGTGCCATCATACGTGAAAAGCGCCTCGAAAAAGGGTTAACACAACAAGCACTCGTTTTCGAGATGAATGTGTTGATGCGAAAACAGAAGCCAAAAAAACAACGTTTAATTTCTCTCGATTGGCTCCGACAAGTTGAGCGGGGCGATCCCCGAACGATTTCCACCGAACGGTTGGGTTACGCAGCGGAAGTGCTGGGCATTCCCGTGTCGCAATTGTTACCGGTTATGACGTCGACCGGAACAAATTCTGACGTGACCGAAGTCATTCTCGCCCTCAGGGGGTACGGAGTCTCAGAACAGTCGGTCGAAAAAATTCTCCAGTATATTCAAGATGAAAAGGAGCAGACGGAAGATTCTACGGGAGATTTGGGGGGGCCGATTCCGAAGCCGCCGGCGGAGTCCGGAACGTAGGCACTCTCGGGGCATAGCCCAAATCAATCAGGTGATAGCCAAGCACATTATTGGAGACGGCTGCTTGACGGGCCCAGTCTCGAGCTACCGACGAAGCCATAAAGTCCTTAAACTCCCGGATCGTTAACGGGCGGGACGGCAACAGTTGTTCGGCGACCGTGATAAACCAGTCGTGAGGCAACAAGATTGCTGCGGCCGCGATGTTTGCCTCGCGTTCGAAGAGCGGGTAATAGGGATGCGCCGCATAGTCTCGGCCTGAATGTACACCGGAGAGATGCGGACGATGAAACCATCCGTGGGCGAGTTCGTGCGCTAACGCAAACCGTTGGGCTGCGTGGGACAATCGTCCGTTGAGGACAATATAATGCTGCGTGTCGCGAAAGATCGAAAGGGCTTCAAAGCGCCCGGGGGTGTCCCACTCTTCGAT
>JAKADJ010000456.1 GCA_021820645.1 Bacillota bacterium | reverse complement strand
TATATAAGGCACTAAGTTGATATTTTTGTTTTGGTCAAGTTAAACAGGTGTCACCCCAAAGGCGCAGCAGAATATTGTGACCCGGGGGCCTACTTCCCCAAAGTTAAAACTTCTCAAAGGAGGTCGCCATGAATACCGAGATAAGCATGTGGCAAGAGACATTACGCGGCGCATCTCTCAAAGACGTGATAAGTTGGGCGATTGGACAATGGGGTGACAGTTTTGTCACGGCATCGAGTTTTGGTGTCGAGGATATGGTGTTGTTGCATCAAGCCCACGCCATGGGCTTGTCCTTATCTGTCTTCAGCCTTGATACCGACCTTCTTTTTGCTGAGACTTACGCCTTAATGCAACAAGCCGGCGACTATTATGGACACACGTTTTCCACGTATCGCTCGCGGCTTACCCTAGATGACCAGGCTCAGCAGTATGGCGAAGCACTTTGGCAATCGGCTCCGGACAAATGCTGCAACTTGCGCAAGGTGGAGCCGCTGGCCAGGGCCTTAAGCGGTCGCAAGGCGTGGATGACGGGCATGCGGCGCGAACAAAGCCCGACCCGTCGGCACCTTGAGGTAGTGGAGTGGGACCGCACCTTTAATCTCGTGAAGATCAATCCCTTGGCCCATTGGAGCCTTGACGCCGTATGGGACTACGTAAAGACCCATGATGTCCTTTATAATCCGTTGCACTCAAAGGGTTACCCTAGCATTGGTTGTTGGCCCTGTACGCGCCAAATTAAACCGGGTGAGGACATTCGCGCGGGCAGGTGGGATGGATTCGAGAAGAAGGAGTGTGGAATACACCGATGACGACGTCTGAAACAATTTGGGTTAACGAGTCGGTAGCCGCCGACATCGAGATGGTCGCGTGGGGAGGATATCTCCCCTTGCACCGTCTAATGGATCGAGCCGCGTATGAATCCGTGGTTGAGACCATGCGTTTGCCCGATGGGCGGGTATTTCCACTTCCTGTCGTGTTGCCGTTAACGGAGGCCCAGCGATCGGCCGTGGGGCCCGGTGACGTGGTCTCTGTGCGTAGCCAGTCGGGGTTGTTCGCTTCGGTTGAAATTACTGATGTTTTCCCCCGGGATGTTGAACGGGAGGCATCGCTAGTGTATGGAACCACCGACGTAGGCCATCCGGGTGTGGCCAACTTAAAGCGTCTGCCTCTCTACGGCGCCGGAGGGCAGGTTGTGCTACACGATAACCGACCTACCGGGTATCCCGAGGCTTTTCGACCTCAGGACGTGAAAGACCAAATTCGCCAAAAAGGGTGGAAAACGGTTGCGGCATTTCAAACGCGCAATCCGGTGCACCGCGCTCATGAATATTTGCACAAGTTTGCCTTAGAGCAATGTGATGGGCTATTACTACACCCGTTGGTCGGTCCAACCCAAGACGATGACGTACCTTCGGACGTTCGGATGCAGAGTTATCGGATTGTGATTAAACATTACTATCCGACCAACCGGGTTATTTTGGCCACCTTTGGCGCGGCCATGCGTTATGCTGGCCCTCGCGAAGCGTTGTTTCACGCGATTACACGGAAAAATTTTGGGGCCACTCATTTTATCGTGGGGCGTGATGCAGCGGGAGTGGGAGGATATTATCACCCCGATCATGCCCGGCAATTGATTGCCGCTATGGCGTCTGAGATTCGCATCGTTCCGATGGTTATGCCATCGGTGGGATACTGCCCTATTTGTGAAGAAATCACCTCGGAAAAGCGGTGCCCGCATGTACATCGCTGGCATCGGTTGTCGGGCACCGAAGTGCGCGCGCGGTTGCGCCGGGGTGAGACGCTTCCAAAAGAATTTACACGCCCGGAAGTTTCACGGTTCTTGGTCGACACAATGTGTCGATAAAAGGGGCGAGGAAGAGCAACTCTTCCTCGCCGCCCCTAGGGGCGGCGGGCATCCTCATGTGGGCCAAGAACACTGATGACGAAATCTCATCATAAACGGGCAAAGGAGCAAGGGCATGATATTAATCGGAAGCTTGGTGGCCTATCTGGCCGTATTAGTGATGTTGGGACGGCGCGGGCGGGTTAAGCACAGCCCGGAATATTATGACAGTGGACGAACATTGTCGGCCCGCGCGGTCTTTGTTATGGTGACCGCTTTATGGAGTTCATCGACCATTGCGGTCGAAATCGACACGGCCTATCGTTACGGGGTATCGGCGGCTTGGTTCGGGGCATCGGTGGCGGTGATGTCGATTTTGGTATCGCTTTTGGTTCCTTTCTTTCGCCGAATGAATTATGTGACCAATAGCTCGTGGTTGGGCTCGCACTTCGGACCAGGATTGCAGCGTTTGACCGCTATGGTGATTGGATTGACCTTTCCCATTTTTGCATTGTCCAATGCGCTTGTAGCGGCATTTTTTTTGCACGTGGCCATGGGGTGGCCGCTTTGGATTAGCCTTGCCGTGATTACGGGTATTATGGTGGTTTATGTGCAATTCGGCGGGATCGTGTCGTTGGCCTATACCCAAGGACTGAATTTAATCATGATGTTGGGCGGGTTAGGACTGATCGTTTGGCATTTGGCGCAATGGACGGGACCAGCACACGCAGTTCCCGCCGGCTTTTGGCGCCCCACAGGAATCGGGTCTGCCACGATTTTGGTTTGGTTTGGCATGAATACGCTC
>JAKADJ010000028.1 GCA_021820645.1 Bacillota bacterium | reverse complement strand
TGCAGGGCGACCAAGGATTAGGAGCGTGGCTTCGTACCCAGAGGGACGTACTCGAGTTAGATATTAGGGTCAACGACCGGCCTAACCCTGCCTGGGATCTAGACCGGCCCGAGGACTATTCTGCGGCGCGTGTTGCATGTGCCAGGAGGGAGCAGTAATGGCCGAGGACAATTATTTCGAGGAGGTTCCGATAGTCTGGACCCCGTCGCCTGAACGGGTCACATCCGCGAATATTACACGGTTTATGACGAGGCATCACCTCAGCACGTTACAAGAATTGCGAAACCGTGCCGAGGCTGATCCCGGATGGTTTTGGGGCAGAGTGATGGAGGACCTCGAGTGGCCGTTTCCGACCCCGTATCGCGAGGTGCTAGATGTGAGCCAAGGGGCCCCTTGGCCGAAGTTTTTTGTCGGCGGGGAGACCAATGTTGCGTTGGCAGCCCTGGATCGCCATCAAGATGCTGGATTGGGGGGCAAAGTCGCGGTCATAGCGCATCCGGAGTCAGGAGACATGAAAACATGGACCTACCGAGAGCTCTATGACGAAGCGAATCAGGTGGCTGCCAGATTACGTACCTTGGGGGTCAGTAAGGGCACTGTGGTTGCAGTATATTTGCCTATGATTGGAGAGGCCGTGGTCGCAATGTTGGCACTCGCCAAGATTGGGGCAATCTTTTTGCCTATTTTCTCCGGATATGGGGCGGATGCGGTGCGGATACGTCTCGAAGACGCTGGGGCTTCCATCATCATCTGTGCCGACGGCTTTACGCGGCGCGGGCGCTTGGTCGAGATGAAGACCACGGTCGATGAGGCGATTCGTACCTTACCCACCGTGCGCACGGTCATTGTGGTCAAGAAGACCGGACACGCGGTGAATTGGGTCGCGGACCGCGATCGGTGGTGGACGGATTTGCTGACCAATGAGGCTGTGTCGGATCAGACCACGACGTTTGCGGCGGACACACCCCTTATGATTCTTTATACTTCGGGAACCACTGGCAAGCCCAAAGGGGCCCTACACAGTCACACCGGATTTCCCGTGAAATGTACTCAAGATTTGCAACACAGCTTTGATTTAAAGTCTGACGACGTCCTGTTTTGGTTCACGGATATGGGGTGGATGATGGGACCCTTCATGGTCTATGGTGGCTTGGTGACAGGAGCTACCATTGTTCTTTATGATGGCACGCCGGATTGGCCCGATGCCAGTGCGCTGTGGCGGATTATTGCGGAGCACCGGGTCAGCCTTTTTGGGATTTCACCGACCGTCATTCGATCCCTCATGGCGGAAGGTACCGAGCCGCTTGAAGGGCATGATCTCACATCGCTCCGCGTTTTGGGATCCTCAGGAGAACCATGGAATCCCGAACCGTGGCAGTGGTTTTTCACCCACGTGGGTCGAACTCATTGTCCCATTGTCAATTATAGTGGGGGAACCGAAATTTCCGGGGGAATTCTCGCAGCTTCGGCCGTAGAGCCGCAAAAACCCTGTGCCTTTTCGGGTCCGATCCCAGGGATGGCAGCACGCGTCTTAGACGAACAAGGTGTGCCGGTGTCAGGATCCGTGGGAGAACTCGCTGTGATGGCCCCATGGCCTGGAATGACCCACGGTTTTTGGCACGATAAATCGCGGTATCTCGAAGCGTATTGGCAAAAATTTGAAGGAGTTTGGGTACATGGGGACTTTGCTTACATCGACTCGGATGGGTTTTGGTATATCCTGGGTCGTAGTGATGACACCATAAAAATTGCTGGCAAGCGGGTAGGTCCCGCTGAGGTCGAGTCTATTTTGGTCGGTCATCGTGCGGTACGGGAGGCGGCGGCGATTGGAGTGCCTCATCCGATTAAGGGCGAGAGCATTGTCTGCTTTGTGACCCGGACAGAGGCCGGGATCGGAGAGGCGGAGTTGATTGCCTTGGTGGAGAAACATTTGGGGAAAGCCTTACGACCCAGCAAGGTGATCATGGTCCCGGAGTTGCCGAAAACCCGAAACGGGAAAATTGTAAGGCGAGCCCTGAAGGCACAGTATCTAGGGAAGCCCTTAGGAGACGTCACAGCGGTCGAGAATCTCCCGAGTCTCCTTGCCATCCCACGAGCAATCGATACCGATGCGGGGAACGATACGCCTACAACCTAAGTCTTAGAAAGAGGGGACACTGCTATGAAGGCACCGAACGGACTCATTTATTACCGACAGGGCGATGGCCCGCATACGCTGTTGTTGCATCCTAGCTTGGGCCTGGGCAGGTTTTTGTTTCATCGGCTAACGCCCCTCTTATCGCCTTCTTTCTCCGTCATCACATGGGACCCAAGAGGCATCGGTGACCACCGCGATGTCGTGCCCAGTCTTGAGGGCTGGATTGCCGATGTCCATACCTTGATCGATTTGGTAGACGGTCCTGTGCATTTGTTGGGTGTTTCGTTAGGCACGTGGGTAATGGGCCGAGTGGCCACCCAGGCGCTGGACCGCGTGGCTACTCTGGTTCTCATTGGCACCACGTTGGGGTTTATTGAAGGAGCCAGCGAAGTACAAGCACGACGTCAACAATTGCAGGAAATCGGGATGGAGGAATTCGGACGGCAGTACGCGGCGTCCACGATCTTACCCGATACCGTATCTGAAGTCCGCGACAACTTAGCCATGGAATTAGCAGTCGTGACTCCTGATGCGTATCTCGACTCGATGCAGGCGATTTACACCGTGGAGAATGCTGAGGCGTTTTCGAAGATTGAGTGTCCGACCTTGGTGTTGGTAGGGGGGGAAGACCGGCGGACAACCCCGGCCGACGCGGATCGGGTCGCAGAAACCATTGCGCACAGTGAGGTGCGCGTGATTCCGCGAGCCGGCCACTTAGCTGTCCTGGATCAACCGCAAAGGATCGCGGATCTGGTGACGCAGTTCTGCCAGTCTAATGGGACCGCGCCATTATTATAGGCGTCCAGGTTAACCTAGAGGGGTCTCATACGTTACAATCAAGGCAACGACTGCACGAAAAGGAGTGGGCCAGATGGAATTTGATGATCGGCGTCGCTATCGCCGGCTAAAAATTCTGACCACCGTGGGGCCTACTCTTTTCGTGGCGGTGGCGGAAACATTTCGATTTTATTATCTACGCCTGGTTCTGCCTCCTGCTAGTGTGAGTTTGGTGGCGGTGGCGGTGACATTGGTCGGTGCTGCGGGATTTTCCACTTATGTTTTTGACCTGGTAGAAAAAATGGAGACGGAGCGCCGGGAATATAAAGACGCTATGCTCGCGCTCCAGGAACGTGAACATCTGGCCCGTGAGATGCATGATGGGTTGGCTCAAAATCTTGCAGCCATTAATTTAAATGTGCATCGTGCGAGAAAATTAATGGAAAGTGATGATGTAGAGGGATTGCAGGACGAGTTGGATCGGATTCAAAACGCCGTGAATTTGTCTTATTCTGAGGTGCGACAATCGCTATATGACCTTCGAGCCTCTCAGGGGCTCGCTGAAGGGTTTTGGCCTACGCTCCGGACACAGGTCAAGGATTTTCAGGTTAGTACCGGCATTCCGGTGACGGTCGAAGCGTTGCCCGACGACCAAGAACCGTGGAGCACAGTGGCCGCCGTACAAATTCTGCGGATTATCCAGGAATGTCTGGGCAATGTTCGTAAGCATGCTCAGGCCCGGCGTGTCCTAATTCGCGCGACTCAGTCTGATCACGAGACCCAATTGATGGTCCAAGACGACGGTAAGGGGTTTGTGCAACACCCCTCAGAGGACTTTGGTCATCATTTTGGGCTTAGTATCATGCAAGAACGGGCGGCGTCGGTGGGGGGCACCGTGGTCATCGAATCGACCCCTGGTTCCGGTACTACGGTAACAATTACCTTGGCATTAGATGGTCAACGAGGAGGAGACGGCATTGGAAAAAGCAAGAGTCATGTTAGTGGATGATCATGCGTTGTTTCGTTCAGGGCTCGCGGCATTGTTATCCAGTCAGGTAGACATGGAGGTGGTGGGTCAGGCTGACAACGGGCAAGATGCGGTGCGTCTGGCGGAAGAAGTCATGCCCGATCTTATTTTAATGGACATCCATATGGCTGGTGGTGATGGATTGGAGGCCACGCGAAGGATTAAAGACCAGATGCCCTATGTCAAGATCGTCATGCTGACGGCTAGTGATGAAAACGATCTGTTATTTGAAGCCGTGAAAGCCGGAGCACAGGGGTATCTCTTGAAACACTTAGATCCGGATACGTTCTTGGTCGAAATCTCAGCTCAGCTTCGCGGCGAAGCATCGATTTCGGGGGACGTGGCGATGAAGATTATCCGGGCCTTCTCTAATCATGATGTGGAACGCCATGAGACGCAGTTAACGGCCAGAGAACTAGAGGTGCTGAAATTGGTGGGTGAAGGCTGTTCCAATCGGGATATTGCCGGCCGTCTTTACATCTCGGAAAACACGGTGAAAAATCACTTGCGGAACATCCTACAGAAGCTACATTTTGACAACCGAGTACAAGCGGCGGCGTATGCTATTCGACGCGGTCTTGTGGACCCCCATTAGCCGATGAAGGATACCGAAATGAGTTTAACGGCACATTTGACCGAGTTGCGCAATCGTCTTTTTGTCATGATAGGGACGGTTGCAGTCTTATTTATGGTCGGCTTCTTTTTCGTTCATCCTATCTTGAATTGGATGGTGCGCCATACGCCGGTGCATCGGGTTATTGTGACTGGGGTAACCGAGGCCTTTGTCGCATTAATCGAGGTAGATCTGGTGATGGCGCTCATTGTGGCGTCGCCATTAATCCTCTATGAGGTCGCGGCGTTTGTGTTGCCTGGACTGACCAAGACGGAGCGTAAAGTATTAATCACGGTGGCGGGACCAGGACTCGTTCTATTTGTGTTAGGATTGGCTGCCGGATACTTTTGGGTGGTTCCTTTGGTCCTTAAAATTATGTTGAGCTTTACCGGCTCGACCATCAAGCCCTTGTGGCGACTCGGGAGTCTTTTGAGTTTCATCATCGATTTATCGATCCCGTTTGGGATTCTGGCGGAATTCCCACTCATTTCGGGAGTGCTCGCGAGGCTTGGTATTTTAAATCCGAGGATATTCCGGCGGTACCGACGTTACGCAATTTTTGTGGTGTTTGTGATTTCCGCAATCATCGCTCCACCCGAAGCGTCAGCGATGGTGTTAATGGCGATTCCGATTTACTTGATGTTCGAATTGTCCGCGTTGGTTGCCAGGATTTTCTATCGCGCGCCGGGCAGCACGGATGATGGGGATGGGGAGTCTTTGATGCGGTATGATGGAGACGATCGATAGGCTCGAAATGAAATGACTTGCAATGGGAAAGTATTTAGGCTCCGGCTACACTACTTTGAGATAAGCAACACGGGAGGACGTACCGATGACACTGAGCCATCTTTTATTTATGGTGATTTTGTTGTTCTCTGTCCTATGGTTTCTTTTGCTGGTGGAAGAGAAGCTCCGCTTTGTGGGAGTGGGGATGCCGGTCGACCGCAGCTCGCAAGCGCCGGCGCGCTGGAAGAGTGTGATGGTATATGTGTTCGGGCAAAAGCGCCTGTTTAAAGATAAGTACTCGGGCCCTATGCATTTTTTAATTTTTTGGGGTTTTATTATCTTAACGATTGGAACCTTGACCTTTTTAGTCAAGGGAGTATTTCCGGGCTTTGTTGGATTCGGTGGGCCGGTAGCGGTCGCGATTAACTGGCTTTCTGATGTCATGGGGGTTCTGGTCTTGGTCGCCTTGGCGATGGCGGCGTATAAGCGCTACGTCATGCGTCCCAAACGGTTAGTGCGGAACGTTGATGCGTTATTGGTGCTGGCTCTGATCGCTGTCGTCGTGCTGTCCGATATGGCCATCGAAAGCTTTACCTTGGCGATTCATCCCCACGCTCCGTACGCTCCGTTAGGATCTGTGCTAGGTGCTTGGTTAAGGGGTTATGGCCCAAGATTTGACCGGACGGGCATGATTGTCGCGGACTGGACCAAATTAATTTCTCTCCTCAGCTTCCTCGTCTATTTGCCCTATTCCAAGCATTTTCACCTAGTGATTGCCCCCTTTAACATTTATCATCGTAATTTGGATCCGTTGGGCAAGTTGCCCAGCCTTAATTTTGAGGACGAAAGTGTAGAAAGCTACGGGGTGGGGCAAGTCACCGACATGACCTGGGCCGACTTATTGGATGCCTACGCGTGCGTGCAGTGTGGGCGCTGCACGGCACAGTGTCCCGCCAACGCCACCGGGAAGACCTTGTCCCCTAAGGAGATTATGGTCGACTTGCGGCATCAATTGGAGCGGGTGGGGCCTATCTTGACTCGCGACCCGGCATCACGTAGTGCGGAAGACCAAGCGTTGTTGGAGATCCCCATGGCAGGGGGGGTGACTCAAGCCGATGACCTGTGGGCCTGTACAACGTGTGGGGCCTGTGTAGAGGCTTGCCCTGTGTTTGATGAGCATGTGGTGAAAATTGTAGGAATGCGCCGGCATTTGGTGCTCACTCAGGGCGAGTTTCCCCAAGAAGCGCAAAACTTCTTCAAGAATGTTGAGAATACCGGTAACCCATGGGGCTTAGGACTCGATGCGCGACAACAATTTGCGGAATCGATGGGCATCAAAGATGTGTCACGTGGCGACCATCCCGAAGTTCTCTACTGGATGGGTTGTGCGGCGACCTATGATGACCGGGCCCGCAAAGTGGCCGAGGCTACGGTGCGCTTAATGAAAGAGGCCGGTGTTGACGTTGGGGTCTTGGGAGCTTTAGAAAAATGCACGGGTGATTCGGCACGCAGGATGGGCAACGAATATCTCTTCCAAAGTTTGGCTCAGGAAAACGTTGAGACCTTGAATCAAGCGGGCGTTAAAACGATTGTGACGACGTGCCCACATTGCTTCAACACCTTAAAGAACGAATATGATGATTTTGGTGGCTCCTACAACGTCGTACACCACGCCGAATTCCTATCGAATCTGGTGCAGGAAAAAAGGTTGGTCCCCCAAAACGAGAATTCAGTCACGTTGACGTATCACGACTCGTGCTACCTCGGCCGCTATAATGAGATTTACGATGCGCCCCGTGACGTTCTCCATGCGGTGCCGGGGTTGCAATTGGTAGAAATGGAGAGATCCCGTGAGCAAAGCTTTTGTTGCGGCGCTGGCGGGGGGCGTATGTGGATGGAAGAAAAAGTGGGTCAGAAAATCAATCAAAACCGAAGTCAACAGGCGCTCGCTACCGGGGCTACCACCGTGGCGACGGCCTGTCCCTTTTGTCTCACGATGATGAAGGACGGAATGCAATCGCTCGGGGAGGAAGAGCGCATTACAGTTAAGGATTTTGCGGAAATCCTAGCGGACTCGGTTCTTCCGATGGCGCCGCACTAGCGATGGGTGACGCGTCCCCAAAGGCCCCGGGCATCCCTGATAGCGCCTGGGCCCGCAGCGATCGCCAGAAACAGGCCCGCACCTGCAAAGCGCCAGACTGACGATAGGACCATCGTGCCTCCCAGGTTAAGCCAAGAGAGACACCATACCCCAAATTCTGGCGCCAAGAAGGCGACAACACCTAAGACGACGTTATAGGCGGCGATATAATGGGAGCGCTCTTGATGGGGGATTTGAGCTAAAAGCTGTGTAAACAACAAGAGACTTACGCCGCTTAAGAAGATCCCACTTTCGAGGTTAATAGCGGCAAGGTACCAGAGGTTAGTGCTGAGCACGGTCAACCACGGCACGGTTGCGACGCCGGCGCTGGCTAACGCCAAAGTCCTTAAGCCGCCGGACCGGGTCGATTGTCGTCCCCACCACCTAAAGGTGGCGATCTGTCCAATCTGGGCGGCCACAGTAAATAATCCGAGCCAAAGTCCGGTCGCGTGTGCGTCTCGAATCTGGAATATCGTGAATAGGGGCCATGACAGTTGCCATCCAAAATTGAAAAAAGCGGACACCAGTGTATAGCGAACGAATTCTTTTTGGCGGAGCAAGGTTCTCCAATGGACCGGCGTTACTTTAAGGGGAACGGTAGAAGTGACACTCGGTTCGCGATGTTTGGCGAGATAATAGACTTCGGCACCGCCGAATCCTCCCGCCAGCCCGAAGAGCACTTGGTAAGGCCATAGCCACTGGGGATTAAACCATTGCAAAAGACCTCCGGTGATGGCGGTAGCCACGAGTCCTACTAGGGTGATGATGACATTCCGCTGACTAAAAAATCCGGATCGGAGTCGCTCGGGAATGAGTTGAGCAATGAGTGCTTGCCAACCCAAAGTTCCTAACGATTGAGGAAAGTTCCCTAATGCCACGAGGTCGACGGTTAATGTAGGTGACCAGGCCATACTGATCCAGGGAATAAGGGCTAAGAGTAGATACGATAACCGGGTGACTGCCATACTGATGACGGTGAAGGTCTTATAACGTCGAAGATGGGGAATCATCATCAACCCCGCCACTGAGGCCGCCACACTGACAACGGCGGGCAAGGAACTTAAGAGGGCGATTTGTTGGTTGGAGGCGTGTAGCGCATCAATCAGGTATAAAGGCACGAAGGTTCCGATAATGCCGGTCGAAATCATGGTGAATCCGCCGTTGAGAATGGATGCACGAATGTTGTGGCGCACGCTACTGCGTGCTTGGCGCTCGATCGACACCCGAATCCGGCCTTCCTACGAGAGGTTTGTCTACGTACGGTTGAATTATAAGGGCTCGTGTATTTTCATGCCACGGGGATGTATGGAAAATCCTCGATGTTTGTAGAACTCTTCCTTCCCTTCTGCGGCGAATAACGCAATGAACGAAAACCCCCGATTTAAATACGGCTTAATGGCTTGGTCGACGAGATTCGTGCCAATTCCCTGCTCTTGATAGCTGGGATCCACAATAACATCCCATAGGGTGGCATAATAGGCTCCGTCGGTCACGATGCGGGCGGTGCCTACAAGCCGATCACCGTCCCAAGCGTGGACCACTCGCTGGCTATTCAGGAGGGCGACGGCCACCGTATCCAGGTCTCGTCCTTGTGCCCAAGGAATCTTGTCCCACAACGACTTTACTGCGGTCAGGGAAATCTCCGAGCCGCTATCATATCGAATCGCCATCTCTTTGCCTCTCTTCTTTTGTTGCATTGATGCGGATTAGGACGCCTGTTATAATGACGCCGAGGTGGTTCTTGGTGCAGCTTCGATCCGGTCGCGTCGCGGTGGGCTTTGCTGCACTGTTGCTCGGTGTCATGATCGCGATGCAATTTCGCTTGCAACGGATTGTACCACCCCCGACGGCCACGGACCAACTTTTGGCGCTACTGAAATCCTCCGACCAAAAACGCGCACAACTTACGGCTGAGGTGGCGCATCTCAACGCCCTCTTAAATCAAAAGCTTACCCAAGCGGCAGCCGCTCAGCGCCTCTCTCAACAACTTGTGCAAGCCGAGATGCTGGCAGGTACTATCCCAGTCCAGGGGCCGGGCATTACCGTGATCTGGTCCAACGGACAGGCCCCGAGCGCTTATCAGTTAACCGATATCGATCTCTTGCTATTGGTAAATGAATTGCGTGCGGCCGGAGCCCAAGCCATTGCCATCAACGGACAACGAATTACGGCCCAAAGTGAAATCCGATCTGCCGCCAATTACATTTTAATCAATGGGAGCCAAGAAGCTGCACCATTTACAGTACAAGCCATCGGGAAACCGGGTACCTTACGCCAAGCCTTGACGCTACCAGGGGGGCTCTACGATGAATCCCAGCAAGAAGGACGCAGTATGCAGATCGCCACACGAGGTCACGAGATTATCCCTGCGGCCCCTCCACTGCTGGTTAACTATACCAAGCCCACCACACCGTAGCCGATCCCTCATAGGATTCAGAATAATACGAGTGTTCGTTCTTGCCGGGTAACATTACCAACGACAAGGGATTGTGTCATGATAGGGGATGAGTACAGAGCCCGGTATCAGAGTGTTGCGGGCAGGGAAAGACAAGATTGGTTACTACCGAAAATCATGAGGAGGCATGGCGATGGGTTCCTTAGAAGGTAAGGCGATTACATATCAAAACGGCAAGATAGCGGTTCCCGACCAACCCATTATTCCCTATATCGAAGGAGACGGCATTGGCCCGGATATTTGGCGAGCTACGGAGAGGGTTGTGGATGCCGCGGTCCAAAAGGCTTATTCAGGTCATCGTGGGATAGCTTGGAAAGAAGTGTTGGCGGGTGAAAAGGCTCACACGCAAACAGGCCAGTGGCTGCCCGATGCTACCCTAGCAGCCTTGCGTGAATATAAAGTGGGCATCAAGGGACCATTAACCACCCCCGTCGGTGGTGGTATTCGGAGTCTTAATGTTACGTTGCGCCAAGAACTGGACCTATACGCCTGTGTGCGTCCTGTGAAATACATCGCAGGAGTGCCCTCGCCGATGCGCGAACCCGAAAAAGTGAACATGGTGATTTTCCGCGAAAATACCGAAGATGTCTATGCTGGCATTGAGTGGGCCTCGGGGACGGATGAAGCCAGAAAAGTTATTGAGTTCATTAATGCCAACACTAATAAGCATGTTGATCCGAGTGCCGGAATTGGTATCAAGCCGATGACAAAAGCAGGCAGTCAACGGTTGATTCGTCGGGCCATTCAATACGCTATCGATCAGGGCCGCCGTTCTGTTACCTTGATGCATAAAGGCAATATAATGAAATTTACGGAAGGTGCGTTCCGAGACTGGGGATACCAATTGGCCGCGCAAGAATTCTCCGAGGTGATTGTCACGGAGGAAGACCTCTACAAGAAATACGATGGCAAGGTTCCTGCGGGGAAGATTGTGTTGAAGGACCGCATTGCGGATATTACATTCCAGCAAGTCTTGCTCCGTCCCGACGAGTTTGACGTAATTGCCACCCCGAATTTGAACGGGGACTACTTGTCCGATGCGTTAGCGGCACAAGTGGGAGGCGTGGGGATGGCACCGGGCAACAACATGTCCGACGAGATCGCAGTCTTCGAAGCGACTCACGGAACTGCCCCTAAATACGCCAACCTGGACAAGGTGAATCCGAGCTCGCTCATCTTGTCGGCGATTATGATGTTGGAGCATTTAGAGTGGCATGAAGCCGCCAAGTTGTTGACCCATGGATTGGAGAGCACCATTGCCGATGGCGTTGTGACGTACGACTTGGCCCGTCTGAGGGCTGGAGCTCGCGAGGTCAAGACCTCGGAATTTGCTAGTGCCATGATTGAACGGATGGCGTGAAACCAATGGAGACATTTGGGGAGGGGAAACTATGTTCAAGCGAAACAAAATTACGGTAATTGGGGCTGGGGCGACTGGAGCTACTACGGCCCATCTCTTAGCGCTTAAGGAGTTGGGCGACATTGTCTTGGTTGATGTGGCAGAAGGCGTCCCGCAAGGGAAAGCGCTCGATATGTGGGAATCGGGACCGGTGGAAGGGCTCTCGGTAAAGGTTTCGGGTAGTAACGACTACGAGCCGACGGCGAATTCTGACGTCTTAGTGGTGACGGCCGGAATGCCGCGTAAACCCGGCATGAGTCGGGACGACCTATTAAAAGTCAATGCGGACATTGTGTACCAAGTGGTCGAAAAAGCTGCAAAGCTTTCGCCGGACGCGGTCATTGTGGTGCTCACCAATCCCGCCGACGTCATGGCCTATGTGGCTCAGAAAGCGAGCGGATTCCCCCGAGAGCGGGTTATGGGCCAGGCGGGGGTTCTCGATTCTGCGCGATTTCGCACATTCTTAGCGGATGCGCTACAAGTATCTCCACGGGATATTACGGCGTTCGTGATGGGGGGCCATGGAGATGACATGGTACCTTTGGTGCGTTATTCGTATGTCGGGGGAATCCCGGTTGAGAAATTGTTACCGAAGGCGACTTTGGACGCGATCGTTCAACGGACCCGCACGGGTGGTGGAGAAGTTTTGGGACTGATGAAGACTTCTGCCTTTTACGCACCGGGGTCTTCTTTAGCGGAAATGGTCCAGGCGGTTCTGCGCGACGAGCGTCGAGTGCTGCCTACCATTAGTTATCTTAATGGCGAATACGGCGAACGCGATATCTATGTCGGTGTGCCCGCGGTGTTGGGGGGACGGGGCGTCGAGAAGGTGCTAGAGATCGAATTTACACCCGAGGAAGCAGAGGAATTCAAGAAATCGGTAGCATCGGTGCGAGCACCGTTGTCCATGCTCAAGTACTAAGCATTAGCACCCTAATCAGGACGATGATGGGTAATCTGGAGGGAGACGATACTGCGTGAAGCAATATGAATATCTGGCGAAACAGATCTTAGCGTCCTACGGGATTCCCATACCGCCAGGTCGGGTAGTCGATACCCCGGAAGATGCCGAGGCGGCGGTTCGCGAGATTGGTCCTGCGGCTCTTAAGGCTCAAGTGTTGGTGGGAGGCCGGGGGAAAGCGGGTGGGATCCGATTTGCTCAAAATGCGGAGGAAGCCAAAACGCTCACCAAGGCCATGATGGGCATGGATTTGAAGGGGTACACCGTAGAGCGTCTCTATGCGGAAGGTAAACTGGAGATCGAGCAAGAAATTTATATCTCGGTGACCACCGACGGAAACACCAAAGCCCCGCTGATTATGGCATCACGTGCGGGCGGGGTCGAGATTGAAGAGGTTGATGACCGTGAGATTGTGCGACGCCATATAGACCCGCGGGTCGGCGTAGAGCCCTATTTTGGGCGTGAATTGGCGGCGGCATTGGGTCTCGAGGGAACCCTATTCAAGGAATTTTCGGATCTGGTCGTAAAACTATACCGGATTTATCGCGACAAGGACGCAGAACTCGTGGAGATTAATCCTTTGGCAGTCGTTAAGGGCCATTTGGTGGCGGCAGATGCGCGGCTAAATATCGATGATAGTGCGATGTATCGGCACCCCGAGATCCAACGGGTTGACGAGGGATCAGTACTCGAAAAAAAGGTGCAAGAAATTGGTCTCGCCTACGTCGAACTCGACGGCGACATCGCTGTAATGGCGAACGGGGCCGGGATGGCGATGGCCACATTGGATGCCATCCAGTTCTTTGGTGGCAGACCTGCGAACTTCCTCGACGCCGGTGGTGGAGCCTCGGTCGAACCGACTGCCCAAGCACTCGGTGTTCTGGTTTCGATGGATCCCAAAGTGATTTTTGTGAATATCTTTGGGGGAATCACGCGATGTGATGATGTGGCCCGGGCCATCTTGCAAGTGAAAGAGGGCGTAGGCATCCCCGTGCCGTTGGTGGTTCGGCTAGTCGGCACCAATGAGGCCGAGGGAGTTCGACTCTTGGCGGAACGAGGAATCGCCGCCTATTCCGAAATGGCCGAAGCGGCCGAACAAGCCGTTAAATTGGCTGGGGAGGGACGCTAACATGGCGATATTGTTGACTAGGGAGTCTCGCGTCATCGTGCAAGGTATGACCGGGAATCAAGGACGTTTTCATACGGGGCAAATGCAAGCGTATGGCACCAATGTGGTTGGGGGCACCTCGCCAGGCAAGGGTGGTCAGCGGATTGACGGAATTCCCGTGTTTGACACGGTATCCGCCGCGGTAAAAGCAACAGGTGCCGATGCCTCTATCGTATTCGTTCCGGCGCCGTTTGCCAAGGATGCGGCTTTCGAGGCCATGGAGAATGGTATCAAGCTCCTCGTCATGATCCCCGAACATATCCCGGTCCAAGATGCCATGGCCATTGTAACCCGGGCCCGAGATTTGGGTGTGGTGGTGATTGGTCCGAATACGTTTGGAATCATCTCACCGGGTGAAAAGACCAAGATGGGAATCATGCCCAATCATATCTATCAATCGGGACCGATTGGTGTAGTAGCCCGTTCCGGTACCCTAAGCTACGAAATTGCTTTTAGTTTGACCAACGCTGGATTGGGTCAGACCACGGTTGTCGGGATGGGGGGCGACCCGGTTGTGGGCCAGAACTTTGTATCCGTGTTGGAAGAATTTAAACACGACGCTGCGACCAAGGCCATTGTGATGGTGGGAGAAATTGGTGGGAGTGCTGAAGAAGAAGCCGCCGAACACATCAAGCGTCTAGGCAAGCCAGTTGTTGCCTATCTAGCGGGACGGGCAGCACCTCCCGGTAAGCGCATGGGTCATGCTGGTGCCATCATTGAACGGGGTCGTGGAACGTTGGAGAGTAAGGAAAAAGCTTTGACGGCTGCGGGTGCCACGGTGGTCACTATGCCGTGGCAGGTAGCTGAGGCCGTAAAGAAGTTAGTCTGATATCGTTGGGCATCACAAGGCGAAGGCGGCATGAATGAT
>JAKADJ010000455.1 GCA_021820645.1 Bacillota bacterium | reverse complement strand
AGTATTTGTGGGAGGTGTAGATTGAATGAAACGGCTATCGGCCAGGGATTGGTGGATTTGGACGCTGCTACCGATTATGGTGGTCGCCCTCTATTTTGACTTTGTAGGAAGTCCTAATGATGTCACGTTGGGGGCTAGTGCCCGCATTCTCTATTTTCATATAGGTTCGGCCACTGTGACCGGGATCGCCTTCACGATTACTGCCGTGGCCAGCATTGGGTATCTCATTCAGCGCACCTTAACTTGGGACATTTGGGCCGCAGCATCAGCAGAGATCGGGATGGTTTTCACCACCATGATTTTAGTAAGCGGCACGATTTGGGGTCGCATCGCATGGGGAGCCTGGTGGACCTGGGACCCTCGCCTGACCGCTACCCTTGTTCTCTGGGTCATTTTCGCCGCGTATCTGTTACTACGCGAATGGTCGGATAACCGGGCACGTAGGGCAACCGTGTCGGCCGTCATTGCTCTGATCGCGTATATTGACGTCCCTATCGACTACATGACGATTCGGTGGTGGCGATCGATTCACCCGGTGATTTTTACAAGTCAGGGCATTAACATGCCGGTTTCGATGCAGATCCCAATGTTTATCTCGATGAGTGCCATGACCCTGATGTTCATTGTATGGATGGCGATTCGGATGCGCCTCATGCGTGCCGAGCTCGGGGTTGGTGACTTAAAGAACGGAATTCGGGCCCGGATTGAAGGCCAATAAGACTACAGGAAAGCGAGGCGATTTGGTATGAGTCCATTGCAACACGAATATCTGGTGTATTTGTTTCTCGCCTACACCGCGCTCTTTGTGATCATGTTTGGGTTCATGTTTCGCATGCTAAAGAAGAGTCGGCAGTTGGATCAGGATGTTAAGCTCATCAAAGAAGAGTGGCTAGGCCAAGTCAGTGATGCTGACGCGGGAAACACCGAGATGACGTCACCGGTAGTTCCCACGGTCCGGGGGCATGGGATGCAGGACGCCTAGCTTCCATTGACGCAGGAGAAGATCGGCAGTTTCATGCGGGGTCAACCGTACCACGCTGGGGATATCGATAATTAGACGATGACGGCTCATAATTTCCTCGATGTAGAGAGCATTGCCATGCACTTTAAGTACTTGGCATACGCTCATGGGGTCCTCTAACAGGATATAGTCGCCAGCCCGAATCACGTGGATCGATCTCCTCTATGATGATTTAGTGTTGATGCAGTGTATGCAGGGTGGGACCTCGGCGTGTTTGGCTGCAAGCCGAATGGCTTGTAACTCATAGTTACAAAAAGGGGGATAGCAATGGCTGAAATGTTATTTTGGGGCGCGGCAATCCTGGCCTTGATTTTCGCTGGCAACTTGGCGACCCGGTATCGCGACAAGAAATCGCCATTTTACTTATGGTGGACTATATCGTTTGTCCTATATGTGATAGCCTTCGCGATGGAAGCTTTGACCGTGGCCACGAATTGGCATAGTGTATGGCAGTATCAGCTCTATATTATTGCCTCAGCAGGTCTCGTCGGTGCGATGTCAGTGGGCACCACTTACTTGGCCTTCCCTAAATCCAAAATAGCCCGAGGGTATGCGGTGTATTTTGTATTGGTGGAATGTCTCTTGGTGGTTTTTACCTTCGCGATGCCTCCCGTCCTTCATGGCAGTTGGCAGGCGCTGAATAGCGGGAAAAATGCCATCGTAGGTCCGACCCAAATCTTCTATTTACTGCTGGCCGCCGTCGGCGGGCCGATTGTGGTCGTCGGAGCCCTCTGGTCGTGGTGGAAATCTCGACGGCATTACAACCTCTTAATTGCGTTAGGTGCGTTAATCCCGAGCTCGGCAGGCACGATGGCCTCGCAGGGCATTGGCATGGCCATCTTTCCCATCTTTAACATTGTCGGCTTAGCCCTAATCTTCACCGGGTATGTTTACTCGCGGGCCAGCAACCAGGGCCGCTCTCTTCATGCAGTCGAAGAAGCACGGGGCGCATAGTGACGAATTCTTTAGGCACGGGCACCCGGCCGTGTTGGTTAAGCAGATGGCGGACTAGCAGGGAGGACGGGGTCGCGACCCCGTCCTCGGTTGCTAACGCATGACACCTGGCATCAGCCAGAGATACAAAAGGCCTACGATTATGAGCCAGGCCAACACCAAAAGCGTCCACGGCAGATTGTGGCGGATTACTTGACCCTCACTGCGCACATAACTGCTGGTAGAGACCCCAACACTGGCAGTTTGTGGGGCAATCGGCTTTCCCACTTCCGCTCCCACAGAATTCAACGAAGGAAGGAGCAACAAGGGGAACCCGAGAATCTTTCCTACCAAGGTTTGCAAGAGACCGAACATGGCATTGGTCGAAGTATTGCTACCCGAGAGCGCCACGCCAATCCAGCCCAAGATGAGGGCCAGGAGGATAAAGGCTGGGCCAATGCGGCTGAAGGTGTAGGCGAGTGATGACGCCATGCCGGAAAAGTTGAACAGATCTGCCAAGCCAAAGATGAAGATGCCGACCAAAATGGCGCCCCACATCTGCTGAAAGGTCCTCCGCATCACCTGGCCTAGAATCGCAGCTTTGGGGCGGAGGAAGATTAGCATGATAAGCCAGGAAGCCAGAATGGAGGTCCCACCCACGAATGGGGCGAAGGAGAAGTCTACTGCAGTTGCTTGATGGG
>JAKADJ010000454.1 GCA_021820645.1 Bacillota bacterium | reverse complement strand
CCAGTAATCCCCAAAAGAGACGGCATCTCTAAGGTAGTTGATTCCCGGCCGCCCGTAAGATCCGGTACCATTCTTCACGGGTTAATTGGATCGAACTCGCCCGGCTACATGCCTTCAGCCGCTCTGGATTCATGGTACCAATCACGGGCTGCATCTTGGCCGGATGACGTAAGAGCCAGGCAAGTGCAATGGTGGTGTCGCTGACCCCATACGATTGCCCAATCTCGTTAATGGTCTGGTTCAGATCGGGAAATTTGTCGTTGCCGAGAAACACGCCTTCAAAGAAGCCATATCGGAAGGGGGACCAGGGTTGAATTGTGATATCGTGCAACCGGCAGTAATCTAAGATGCTGCCATCACGGTTTACAGCCTGGGGATTCTCCATATTCACATTGAATCCCTGAGTGATCATGGTCGCGTTGGTAATGCTCAGTTGTAGCTGATTGGCCACCAAAGGTTGTCTTACCGATTTTTTCAACAGTTCGATCTGCATCGGATTTTGGTTTGAGACGCCAAAATGCCGTACTTTCCCCGACGATTGGAGCCGGTCGAACGCCAATGCGACGTCATCCGGTTCCACTAAGGCATCCGGGCGATGAAGCAAGAGGACGTCCAAATAATCCGTCTTCAGGCGCCTAAGACTGCCGTCTACCGCCTTTAGAATATGTTCCGTGGAGAAATCGAACAGGCCGTCGCGAATCCCACACTTCGATTGGAGTACAATGCTTTCGCGCCGAGCTCCCGTCATATGAAACGCCTCGGCAAAAATTTCTTCGGAGCGTCCACTTCCATAAATGTCGGCGTGGTCAAAGAAATTAAGCCCTTCGTCCAACGCTGTTTGAATAAATGTTGCCGCGGCCTTGAGATCAAGCCGTTGCATCCGCATGCACCCCACCGCAATTACCGGTACGCCTAATCCACTCGTTCCCAGTTTTATCGTTCGCAAATGCTCTAGCCTCCTCTAGCCTCCTCTGGCATACCATGCCCCAGTCCGCGGCGTTCCCGCCCGGCCGGCTCCGCTCCAAACGGTTACCATAGGGCCTTAGGGCAACACTACACGTTTTGGGTGGGTTGCGCACCCTCAATCGAGTACTGAGCCTTGAGCGGCCCACCGCTTCTCACTCGGCCAAAATCGAACAACATTGCTCATGATAACGGATTGCATAGTGTTGTTGTTCTGCGTAGCGTACGGTACTGGGCAACGGATAGGCAATGCTCTGGACTCCAACATCGACGGCATATTGCTCCATCAGGCGTTTTTCTGGCCCTGGCGGTTTGGCGCATCCGAGAGAAATTGACATCGTAGGCATCATCATGCGCGCGGCCGCCAACACCCGGCCCACATCCTCGGCCGACACCGATTTGACATCGGCCATGGCTGTCCCTGGGATCGGTTGCAGCACGACGATGACCAATTGCTGCGCGCCATTGTCACGAATCATTTGGAGCGCCCGATATTCTCCACGAATTTCCCCATAGTGTAGCCCCACAACTACGTGCGGTATGGAGACTAATCCTTCCTCCTGGAGAATCGCTAAGGCCTGACTATAATCATCGGTGATGCGATTTAAATGATAGACCTCCCGGATGGTGTCATTGTCCCCGATGATATCTAAGAGAATCTGGTCCACCCCCGCACGTTTGAGGCCTTGTGCCACCGATCGGCGCACAATTCCGGTATGCACTAGCACGGTCAACCCTTCGTCTTTTAAGCGGGCAATGTCATCGATAAATCGATCTAAGGGAACGGATCCGTCCTCAAGGCAGCCTCCGCTCACCAACACACCTTTGGCGCCACGACTTACGATTTGAGCACCAATTTCGGCAAATCGACTCGGGCTTTTGGCAGCCAGCATCCCCTCCAGGACTTTGGTACCACAATGATCACACATCAGACCACAGGCATCTCCTGTCACACTCATGGTCAAAAATTCTTTCCGTTGATTGCGATAGATACCCGTATCGTAATGCTTTTGGCTCGGGGCTGCGAATAAGATGTCTCGTGGAAAATGCTGACGTGTGGTCTCACCTGCTTCAACCAATAGATCCGATAGTGATAGGTCATTCCATGCTCTCGATAGTGTTTGCATGATCCGCCCCTTCCCAATCCAGCCATAACTGCTGTCGAATGTCTTCGATGTCCTCAGGTCTCGGTGCAAAGGCAAAATTTCGGATCTTCTCGCTGGGTCGTCCGTTCCCATAGGGACGGTTACAAGCAGTTTCACCGCGTTCATCGGGGCATCCCGCCGTTTCAAAGGGCCTTCCCGATTCCACGATACGATCGAGGGCCGCGGCATCCAATCCAAAATCGACCACTTGCCCTTTGCGATTAAATTGAAAGTGATGGATATGTAGTCCCAGCTCGTTGATTAAGTATCGTCCCAATTGACATCGCCGATAGTGGCCAATGGGAGGCTGGGGATGGTCTCCTAGCAAGGTACTGGGCTCTGGATTAAACGAAAAGAGATGTGTCACTACCCCTAGATCCTGGGCCCGTTGAGCTGCCAATAACAGCTCTTGCTCGGTCTCCCCGAGCCCGGCCACGAGATGAATTCCCACCGCTCCTGGGTCAAAGACGTGAGTCGCTTCCTCGGTGACCCACCAGAAGTGATCCCAGCGATGCGGCCCTCTCACAGGACGACCGCGATGTTTAGCAAAAAGCTCCG
>JAKADJ010000453.1 GCA_021820645.1 Bacillota bacterium | reverse complement strand
TTCTTTAAAATCAAAACGCGGCGTCAAACCTATGCTTAATCAGGTGGGGCAAGACCCGGTTTTACCGTCACCTGTGGGGTCTGCACCCCCTATCCTTAAGGGGCCCACCATACACGCTCCCCAAGCGACGACACCGGGCGTTCTGTCCGCGGATGTCGTGCAAGCCGCGGCCAAGCCCCATTCGGGGTGGACGGCAAGGCCGGTGGGCCTTCATCAAAATGCGGCGGTGACAACTAGCGTTTGGCAGATTCAACCGCCCCCGATCGAGGGTCATCATCCTTGGATGATGGCCGTGTCATCACATAACGATCAGGTCCAAGCCCAAATTTCCATTCATCCGGGCGATGCCCATTGGGCGTTGGCTACAGGAATCGGGGTTAGCCAGGCGGGACCCGGGACAATCCCTGTCACAATTGGCATATCATCAGGGGTTCAAGACGGAGTCGCCGGATGGACTATGGCAGGGGGCCAGTGGAACTTTAATGGGCAATCTGGAGGCGGCGCATCATCCCAAGATTATGGATCAGGTCAGTGGCAACCGGCGCATCATTCTTAAACGCTGGCCAGTCCTGTGCGGGCGGCGAGCGTCGAGGGGGTGGACTTGCGGATATAAGAGAATAGGCGGTAAAGCATAAAATCATATGCCAAGTAGAGCTAGATAGATAGAAAGGGCGGGGTATACCATGAGCACCAATAGTATCACGGGATTGTCGCCTTCAATGGTTCCGACCAGCTCGACGACGTCCAGCACAGCATCATCCACTCCCGGAGGCACTTTAGGGCAATCGGCGTTTTTAACGTTGTTAGCTGCACAGTTGAAATATCAAAATCCTTTAAAGCCCATGTCCAACACCCAGTTTATTTCACAGTTGGCTCAGTTTTCTTCGCTGGCGGCTAGCCAAAAAGAAGAAACGACCCTTACTCAGATACTTGGAACGCTGGGGGGCGGCAATCCCGTGGTTGCGGCCAGTCAATTGATCGGAAAGACCGTCACATTGAGTTCAGGTAGTTCGGGCAGTGTCAGTGCGGTGACGACCGCAAGCCAAGGCGTATCCATTGATGTCGCAGGCGTGGGCGTGGTTCCTTTGTCGACCGTAACGGGAGTCAGTGGATGAGGCCGATAGGGGCAAACGGATCGGTTGGCTCACCATCCGCCCCTCATCCGAGGCATGCACCTTCAACGTTCCGAGATGTACTTAGCGAACGCCTCAACTTCAGCCGCCATGCCACAGCACGGATGCAGGAGCGGAAAATTGTGTTGACGGCACCCGAAATGGTGCAATTAACTGAGGCTACCCAAGCGGCGGGCCGTAGCGGGGCCAAACAAGCGGCAATCGTGATGGATCAAGCCATATTTATTGTGTCACCATCCAAACACACCGTTATCACCAGTTTTGAACGGAATCACGAGCCCATGCAAGTGGTGTCACAAGTTGATTCTGTCGTGATTGTGGGCCGGACCTCATCGGAAGCCCCATCCTCCCGACCGACTGACGGAGGAACTCAAAGAACCAACGGCTGGCAATGGACGCTTGCTACGGAGTGAGTGAGCGTCGATAACTTGGAACAAAAAGTAAAGGGGACAAATTAAGATGTCAGGAAGTATGTATGCCGCCATTTCGGGGCTCAACGCCTCCCAGGCGATGTTGGGTGTGGTATCACAGAATATTGCTAACGTGGACACCGTAGGGTACAAGGCCAGTTCGATTTCTTTTGCCCAATCTTTAATGCAAACCTTGTCGGGAGGTTCGGCGCCGACGGCCGCCAGCGGAGGTACTAATCCGATGCAGGTAGCGGCAGGCGGCGCAGTTACTACCGGGGGGATCGATATCAATACGAGTGAGGGGACCCTACAATCGACCGGCATTAATACCAACTTGGCTATTCAAGGGAAGGGTATGTTCATCATTCAGACCCCTCAAGGGACAAGCTACAGTCGCGCAGGTAACTTTACAATTGATGCGGCCGGAAACTTGGTCACTCCCCAAGGGGGCAAAGTGATGGGCTGGACTGCGGCCCAAGTACGCTCGGGGACGCAGACGGCCACCAATATCGGGCCGGTAACGGTTCCGCCCAATACCAGTATGGCCCCCAAAGCCTCGACGACGATTGGGCTGAATGGCAACCTTGATAGTGTACTGCCGTCAGGTAGTACAGGGACATCAACGACCGTGGATATCCCCGTAACGTTGTATGATTCTTTAGGAAACCCACAGCAGGTCACATTAGCCTTTACCGGTCCCACCGCAACCAGTGCGGGAGGCACATCGTGGCAGGTTGGATATTACAAAGGATCGACGGCCACCGGCACCCCTACCTCTTTAGGAACGTTGGCCTTTGATGCCAACGGAAATGTGACCACTTGGCCAACTGGAACGATTGCTTTTACGCCGACTGATGGGGCGGCCGCCTTGTCGGTTCAACTCAGTCAAGCCAAATCTCAGGTCACAGGGTATGCAGCCAGTAGCTCCCTGACGGCCAGTGCCAACGGGAATGCTCCGGGGGCGCTGGTTAACTTTACGGTAGGCGCCAACGGCGTACTAAACGGAACATTTTCTAACGGGTTAACCCAGTCTATTGGTCAAGTGGGGCTTGCTAACTTTGCCAACCCGGCCGGACTTTTGAATGCGGGACAAAACCTATGGCAACAGTCGCCTAACTCGGGAG
>JAKADJ010000452.1 GCA_021820645.1 Bacillota bacterium | reverse complement strand
CGAGTTCCCCGGTCAAATAACCTTACACTTCCATGATAATGGGCAAAATCATGGGCCGTCGCTTGGTCCGCTCCCAAAGAAAGCGCCCTAAGGTGTCGCGCACGATCGACTTAATGGCGGACCATTCGCTCAAGTGGTTGCCCTCCATGGCGCCGAGCGCATGTTTGACCCGCTGACGCGCCTCGTCCAACAAGGCCTCGGACTCGCGGACATAGACGAAACCCCGGGAAACAATATCTGGGCCACTGACCATCAAGCCAGACTGGCCGTCCATGCCCACTACCACGATCAATATGCCATCGTTGGACAATTGCTTGCGATCCCGCAAGACAATGTTGCCCACGTCGCCTACGCCCACTCCATCTACTAGCACTTTCCCCGCCGTCACCGCACCTACCACAGCGCCATGCTCCCGATCAAACTCGAAGACTGAGCCGTTTTCTCCAATCAGTATGTGACTAGGATCCATTCCCAGCGCTCGAGCGATCCGCCCGTGATGTACGAGATGACGATATTCGCCGTGGACCGGCACGAAAAACTTTGGCCGTACCAAGTTGTGCATCAGCTTCAATTCTTCTTGGCAGGCATGACCTGACACATGGATGCCAGCCGCGGCCCCATAAAACACATGGGCACCCCGGCGATACAGGTTATCCACCGTCCTGGACACTGACTTTTCGTTGCCTGGGATGGCCGTGGCTGAAATTATCACGGTATCTCCAGGAACAATTTCTACCTTTTTGTGATCTGCCGTAGACATACGGGTCAGGGCGGACATGGGCTCTCCCTGGGAACCAGTGGTGAGAATGAGCACCTCATGAGCGGCCAACTTCTTAAGCGTATCCAAATCCGACCACGTATCCGCAGGAAAATCGAGATAGCCCAGTTCTCTGGCCTTCTCCACGACATTTTCCATGCTCCGGCCAACCACCCCGACTCGCCTGCCGTAGCGTACTGCCGATTCCACCACTTGACGCACGCGATGCACCTGCGAGGCAAAGGAAGCCACCAACACCCGGCCCTCGGCTTCCGCGATGATGCGGTCCAGGGCTTGTCCCACGGTTTTCTCGGAAGGGGTAAATCCTGGCCGTTCGGCATTGGTACTATCCGCCAAGAGCAGCAATACGCCTTCATGACCTAGCTGAGCGAGTTTGTGAAAGTTGGCAACATGCCCATCCACAGGCGTATGGTCGAACTTAAAGTCTCCCGTGTGCACCACGGTACCGACCGGATTACGGACGATAAGCCCCATGGCATCGGGAATGGAGTGGTTAACCCGGTAAAACTCCACGGAGAAGCTGCCAACCCGAACGACCTCTCCTTCCATCACAGCGCGCGACTTTTGATGCAACGTAACCCCATGCTCCTGCAACTTCATTTCTACCATGCCCATCGTCAACCTCGCCCCATAAACGGGCACGTTCAGTTGCTTAATCACGTAGGGGATGGCTCCAATGTGGTCTTCATGTCCATGGGTCAGGAAGATCCCACGCACCCTATCGCGATTTTCGATTAAATATGTGATATCGGGCAGTACAATGTCGATTCCCGGCATGTCGTCCTCGGGAAAGGCCAAGCCACAGTCGATGAGGATCATATCGTTCCCGTGTGCCAGAACCGCCAGGTTTTTCCCGATCTCTCCCAGCCCTCCCAAGGGAATAAACTGTAATTTTCCGGGCCCCGGTTTAGCCATCAATCCACCTCCAAAAAAGTTTGCGCATGCAGAAAACACATGAAATCGCCCCGAGTCAAAGACTTGGGATCCATGCCAAGGGGCATTTTTCAATCCATCCGCTACCCAACGCCATAAAACCCGTTCCGGCATTGAGCCTGAGATGCATGTTGACCGCCGTGCAATCAGTCGTCTCGCTTATTATAGTCGTCTGGGAACACCGCACGCAAGCCGTCTCAGCCGTAGAGCGGAAACCCCTGAAAAAAAACGTCCCCTGGCTGGGACGCTCACGCCTGAGGGCACCGTTCGCCTCTTTGCACGGCTCGCCAGGTTCCAAGTATATGTTCGTCCGCTAAGGGGCTTGGCCCTTCAGCCCACGACGCAAGCGCCTTTGGGGCTCACGGGCAGGTCCGCTGCGCCAGCGTTCCAACCGGCGTAAAAAGAGGCTGTCAAACACCAGGCTCAACCCACCTATGACAAAAATTCCCCAAATGACCTCGCCACTGTTTCCTACCTGACCTGCCGTTTGTATAGCAAAGCCGATGCCATTATTGCCGCCCACCATCTCCGAAGCCACCAGGGTACGCCAGGCAATACCAAAACCCACCCGCAGCCCACCCGCCAGGGAGGGCACGGTGGCCGGCAAATAGAAGGCGATGAGCATGCTTAAATTTCTTGCCCCAAGCGCCCGTGCCGCCAACACCTGGTTTGGGGGGATGGCACGCATGGCCTGATTGACCGCTATAGCCACAGGAAACATGGTGGCCAGGGAGACCACGCTGACGATGGGTAGGTCGCCGATACCCATTAAGATGATAAATAGCGGGACCCACGTGATGGGCGGCACCGACTGGAAGAACGAGACAAAGGGCGACATCGCTTCATCCGCCCAGTGGAACCGCCCTTGGGCCATACCCAGTGCCATACCGACGATCGAACCAATACTAAAGCCTAAGGCCAACCGAATTAAACTCGCCTCGAGATTCACATAAAAG